>JBOHTT010000397.1:0-18004 GCA_050733775.1 Vulcanimicrobiaceae bacterium | reverse complement strand
CGAGCAGGTGCGCCTCTGGACCTTGCGTGTCAAGTTAGACCGAACTACCGATCGTGCTGAGGATGCCTTGTACTTTACCGCTGAGGAAGACAACGGCAGAGACGCAGGCAACCGCGACGAGACCGAGGATAACGCCGTACTCGGCGAGGCCTTGGCCATCATCGTTTTTCAGAAGTGTCCACAGGGTTTTGGTCATGAAAATCGCTCCTTTACAAGAAGAACGCTAGCGGAAGCCGGGAGGAAGCTCGTCCGCCTCTGCCGGCGGATTTGGAGCGCGCACGATGACGTCCGCGCTCGCGTTCGGACCGGAAGGGAGGGTATGAACGACGACTGTCACGATCGCATGGCGAAAGAACGCCGGTGAGGTCGGCAGCGTCGCATTGTAATGCCCGTCCGCATCGCTCGAGAAATACCAGCGACTGAGTAGTACAGTAGGCAGATCTTTTGAAAACCGGGCGTACATTGACGCTTCGAGCCGTTGCTGAGACGGTGCGGAGCCGGTGACGGTTACGGATTCCGATCCGGTGAGGCGTGTTGCCGTAACGGTTAACGTCTCCGCGCCGGGACTCGCGAGAGGATCGACGAGAAGCGGAAACATGGCCGCCAGGATGATTGCGGTCCTGAGCTTCATGTAGCGCATGCTACACAGCGCCGGCGGTGATGAACAGAGCTTTCCGGAAAAATTGACGGTGCGTCCACAGGTTGTCAACGCCCAGACAACGTGGCCATCTGTTTAAATGAGCGCAACATTTTTCCGTGGGAGAAACGCTTTGCCGCACGCCGTACGAAGCTCAATGTTCGCATTCGTTGCAGCTGCCCTGATCTCGAGTACGTGTCCGACTGCTGCTGCAGCGACCGTGCCGCTAACCGTAAAGACCGGCGAATCGACGATACTGGACGCCAACGGTCTCGTGCGCGTTGCAGTCGGCGATGGGAAAATCGCCGGCGTGGTGCCCGTAGGGAACCGGCAAATCATCATCAACGGAAAGTCCGCGGGCCGAACTACGCTAATGGTATGGGCGGGCAACGGTTTCCGCTCGTATGACATTAGCGTTACCGAAGCCGGGTTGGGCAATCTGCAGAAGATGCTGCAAGGCGCGATCGCGGACAAAAACGTCCAGGTTGTCGCCTTCGATCGCTCGATCGTGCTGAACGGCACTGTCGCGAACGGCGAACAGCTCATACGCCTCGGCGAAGTCGTCGCGCATTTTCAGTCGATCGCCGAAGCGAACAAATACTCGATCGTGAATACCGTAACCGTTGCGCAGCCGCTCGGTCCGATGCAAACGCAGTTCGCCGGTGACCCGGCGACGTCGGGCGTGCGCGTCGATCGCGATTCGAAGGGCAATCTCATCGTTAGCGGGAGCGTCTTGGATCGAACGACGGCCGAACGCGTCTT
The DNA here is from genome assembly GCA_050733775.1 of Vulcanimicrobiaceae bacterium. Taxonomy (GTDB): domain Bacteria; phylum Vulcanimicrobiota; class Vulcanimicrobiia; order Vulcanimicrobiales; family Vulcanimicrobiaceae; genus JAFAMS01. The sequence continues at coordinate 16,605 of JBOHTT010000397.1, read as the reverse complement.
GGCGCGCGTGCGCGCGATTTCGGGACCGTATCTTGCGTCCGACGGAAAGGTGATCGATCGCCTGGAGACGGCGACGATTAGCCAAGTCGACATCAAAGTTTATATTCTGGAAGTCGACGAGACGGCTCTACGCCAGCTCGGCATAAACTTGCAGTCAGCAACGTTCAATAACGACGGCACCTACACGATAGGCTCGCCGCAATTTCCGGCGGTGGAGTCACCGGTGGGTCCCGGCCGCGCGCTGACCATCGGATCGTTCTTCCGGACGATCACGCTGGCTCCAACGCTCAATCTCATCCTCACCAGCGGGCACGCCCGCCTGTTGTCGTCGCCCGACCTCGTTACCATGCCCGGACATCAAGCCGACTTTTTGGTGGGCGGACAAATCCCGATTCCGTTTGCGAACGGACCGCTGCAGATCGCCATCGAGTACAAAGACTTCGGCGTGAAGCTGAAGGTAACGCCGACGATCCTCGGTGACGGCGCCGTCGAAACGGTAATCGCTCCGGAAGTTTCTGACCTCGATTTCCAAGATGGCGTATCGATCAACGGCTTCACCGTGCCGGCGCTCAAAGTAAGCCGTCTTTCAACGGACGTGATCACGACGTCGGGCGAGTCGATCGTTATGGGCGGACTCTTGCGGCGCGAGGAGCAGCGCAATATCGACAAGATACCGATACTCGGCGATCTGCCGATCCTCGGAAAACTCTTCCGCTCGACGCGCTATCAGAGCCAGCAGACCGACGTCGTCTTCGTCATGACTCCGCAGATTATAACGCGTTGACCACAGTCGCTGCCTGGTTCCTCGCGCCGGTCTTGCTGCTCGCGATGCTGGCGCTACATCCCTCAGGGCAGCCCTCGTACTTGATGGGAGATTTTCGGGCGTTCTACTGCGCCGGAGCAGCGATCGCGCACGGTGCAAACCCCTATCTCGAAGAGCCGTTGCGAAGCTGCGAACGCATCGCTGGCCCGCCGGCGGAGCCTGCATTCTTGCAAGAAGTTGCGCTACCGGCGCCGCTTCCGCCGCCGGCGCTGCTTCCGTTCGTGCCGCTCAGCATGCTGCCGTTCCCGATTGCCGCGGCCATTTACGCGTTGGCGCTCGTCGCCGCGATGACGCTCGCCGTTGCGATACTCGTGCCGATCCTCGGCGTGTCCAGCGTCGTGCTGAATCTCGTTTTCGCACCAATCACGGCCACGGTCACGTACTTCGTGGGCCAGCCGGTTCCGATCGCGCTGCTCGCACTTGCACTCGCAGCGCGCGACGTGCGGCGACGGCGATGGCCGTTCGTGGGCATCTGGCTTGGGATCGCGACGATCGAACCGCATGTCGCGCTTCCCGCTTTGCTTGGGGTCGCGATCGCCATTCAGGCGGCTCGGATTGCGGTCGTGTCGGCGATTGGCGTGCTCGCTGCCACGAGCATCGCCGCCGTCGGTTTGCCGGTCACGACGGCGTACGTGCTCGCAGTGCTGCCCGCACACGCGCTTGCGAATGCCTATGAGTGGCAATTCAGCCTCACGTCGGTGCTGACATCGCTCGGGGCCAACGCGAGCGTCGCGATCCATCTTGGCGAGACGATGTTCGTTGCAATGATGGCAGCCGGCATCGCGATCGCATGGCGCGTGCGGCGAATGACTGCCGATGATGCCGTGATGGTGTTGGTTCCGCCGGCATTTGCGGTGTGCGGCGGCGTGCACGTGCATTTTCAACAGCTGGTAGTCGCCTTTCCGGCGATCCTATACGCGATGGTGAGATTTCCGCGCATCCGCCTCGCCGCGGCGTCGGGCCTTGCGCTCGTCATGATTCCATGGAACGTCATGGGCACGACGCTGCTCGCCGGGGCGATCCCCGTTCTCGTCGGCTCATTTTGTGCTGCAACGACCGGCCGTCGGACCGGCGTCGTGCTGAGCGCGTTTTCGGGCTGCGTCGTCATCTCGATTTTTCTGCTCATCTATCTCGGTCTTGGGCCCGTCGAGCACGCATTCGTCGCGCACCATTACGCACCAGAGGGCCTGGCCGAAACGAGCTGGGCCGATTTCTCGCGCGCAGCGCTCGGGCGTCCGTCGATCTTGATGCAATGGCTGCGCGTGCCGACGCTAACCGGCCTCGTGTGCGGCCTCGTCGCCATCGTGCGAACGTGAAGCCACTTTCTGCGATCTCGATCGCCGGTGCCACCGCGTGGCTGGTGACGCTCGCCGTTCGTGCATCCGCACGCGACGGAGATCCGTGGTGGCAGCGCTGGCTTGGCGAACGCATCCTGCACGAGCACGCTCTTCCGCGAGCGCTTGGAAGCGAAGCGTTCGCCGCGAACGGTGCGCCCTGGACTCCACAGGAATGGCTTTACTCGCTGCTGCTCGCGCTCACGCAAGACCATCACGCGGCGTGGATAATGCCGGCAGCCTCGGGTCTCGCGGCGGGCATAGCATTGGCAGGCGTCGCCACTCGCTGCAGCCGTCGCGGCGTTTCTGATGCATACGGGGCGGCAGCGGTCCTGCTGTGCATGGTCGCGATGCTGCAATCGTTCGGTGCGAGGCCGCAGGTGTTCGGGTGGGCGGGTCTGTCGCTGCTGCTCTTATGCCTGGAAAGCGACGGCATTGCGGCATGGGCCTGCGTTCCGCTGACCGCTCTGTGGGCGAACCTGCACGCCAGCGTGCTGATCTCGCCGCTCGTCGCGCTGCTTTTTGCGCTCGCCCAGCCGTCACGCCGCCGGTTCGCGATTGCGGCCGCCTGTGCGCTGGCCGTCTTCGCGACGCCACTCGGGGCTGATTTGCCGCGCTATGCGGTTGCGCTCGCGCTCAGCCCGATTCGCGGCGCTATCGCCGAGTGGGCGGCGACGAGCACGAACAGCTTTGCGTTCATGGCCGGGGCATTGCCGCTGCTTCTGATTCTCGCAATTTTCGGGAGGGAGCTGTCCGCGCGCGACAAGGTTTTAACAGCCGCCTTCGTTCCGGGGTTGTTTTTCGCCGTTCGCAACGTGCCGCTGTTCAGCATCGCAATCGCGCCGATTGCCCTCTCCGCGCTGCCGGCGCGGACGGCATCCGCGCGATCGCGCATCGCATTCGGGCTCACGGCAGCGTCCATTGCGGTGGCATTCGCCGCGATCAGCATTGCGGCATGGTACAAGGCGCCATCGATGCCGTCGATTCCGTCGCGGCTTGCCGTGGCGCTCAAGAGCAATACGCGAACCGAGCCTCGCGTGTTTTGCGAAGACTTTGCGTGGTGCAGCCTGTTTCTCTCGCCGGAGACACAGGCTCAGGTATTCATGGATGGTCGAGCCGATCCATATCCGCCTGCGCTCTGGAGCAAGTACCGCGACGTAATCGACGGACGGCGTGATTGGGCTGCGATTCTCGATGCGTATCGCGTCGATGCCGTTTTGGTTCGCCGCAATGGCGCGCTGGATAGCCTCCTGGCCACAAGCACTGCGTGGAAACCGCTGGCCGTCGACGGTCAGGCGCGCTTATACATAAAACACGGAATCTTAACGGTGCGTCAACGCTCTGTCAACGCGCGGGCAACGGTCCGGTCTGGTTCAATGGGACCATGGAAAACGTGAGCGGCGTCAACGAAGAAGACATCGTCCAAGCCTTAGATGACGCACAGCGCAACGCGCGCGAGCAACGTCTCGCCGCCGAGCGCTTCCTGCAAGAGACCTTGGCGCTCGAGCAGCGTTTGGCGCAAGAAGCCGAAGCGGCGCGCAACGCAGGGGACCTTGCACGCAAACGAGATCTGATCGCGGCAATTGAAGAAACCGGCACTCAGGAGCGCGCCGCGTTCGAGCAGGCTGAGGCTTGCGCGAGGAAGCGCGCTGAGATGGAGGCGGAGCTGCAAGCTTTGGAGCGGCGGCTCGAAGCGGTGCGTGCCATCCCGTGGCGCGACACGCTGAACGAGCTGCGCGAGCTCGAAGCACGACGACGAATTGCCGAACGTCGCGCAGCGGATATGGCACGAGGTATTGCGAGTTAGCGCGGGAGCGCTCACTTGCGTTAACGAAAGGCACAAAGTCCCAGAAGCGGTGGTCGCGGTAAGGGAACTTCATGCAAGGTCACGTGATCGCCCGAAAGCGTATAGAGTCGTGGCTAGATTCTCGTTCACACGCCAAGGTTAGAGTCATTTCGGCACCGGCCGGATCCGGGAAAACGGTTACAGCAAAACAATACGCTTCGCGCCGTAAAGACGGCATCGTATACGTATGCGTGCCGAGCGGCGCCGGGCGTGCCGCGCTTCGCGAGCTGATTTCCGCGGGCCGCCGCCGGCGGACCGTCATTCTCGACGAGGTCGACGGCATGGAGCCTTCGGCGTACGCGGGATTCGTCGAAGAGCTTTGTCATGAAAAGTTCGACGCGCAATTGGTGCTCCTCGGACGGTCGCGACGCAAGCTCTTGGTGCACGCGCTCTTAGCACGCGGCGTCGCCGACGTTTACGAGAGCAACGGACTTTCGTTCGATGCTGCCGAGATCGGCGAGCTCGCCTCCAAGCTCGGCATCGAGTACGACGAGAAAGCAGTTTCGCAGACGCTCTACGATACCGAAGGCTGGCCTCTCGTCGTCGCGTGGATGATGCGCGAAGCGGCGGAGAATCGAATCGCGCTTCGCGACGCTTATGCGTCTTGGTGCGAGCGCAACGGCCACGTGCTGCTCGACTTCATTGCGAACGAACATCGCCACGAGCCTGAAGCGCTGGATGCTTTTCGCAGTATGCTCGAGGGCGGGCCCAATGAAGAGCGCACGCGGCCGGAATGGATGGAACGCCTCGAGCAGGACGGCTTTCCGCTCATTCGCACGCGGAACGGCGCACGGCCCTATCGTATCGTTCGCCGGCTGATCGCCGCAGCCCGCGGTAGGAAGACCGATCGCATCTCGCAAGCGCTTCCACCCATCATGCTCCTCAGCGTGCTCGGGCAATTTCGCTGCGAGATCGGGGGACGTCCCGTGACTTTCTCGCGCCGGCGCGACCAAAACGTGTTTGCGTTCGTCGCGATAACTGCCGGCGGATGCGCGACTCGAGAAGCGGTGCTGGAAGCTTTCTGGCCTCGGATCGATCATCGCATCGCTGCCCAAGGTCTGCGAACGACGATCAGCCGAATTCGCCGCGCAATCGGTGAAGCTGCGCAAGGAGTCAATCCCGATCTGTACTTTCACACCGAGGGCGAGCTGCGCGTCTACTGGGGAACCGTCGTGGTGGACGCGCGGCGCTTCAACGATCTCGTCGAGCAGGGCCGGCTCGACGATGTGCTCGGCGCCGTCGAGAACGCGAAACGCCACTATCGCTTGGCATACGGCATCTATCGAGGGCGCCTGCTGGCGTCGGAAGCGCTCGAAACGGCGTTTGCGACGTCTTCGCGGCATTTCGATGCGCTCTACGTTCAAGCGCTGGGCCGTCTCACGCAGCTGCATGCCGCGACGGGCGAACTCGACGTGGCACGCGAGTACGCCCGTGAATATCTTGCCTACAGCGGCGAGGGAACGTCGACGCTAAAGATGCTGGTGACCGTCTAGTACGCCCAGCCCGGCGCCGGATAGATTGGTTTGGCGTCGGCGAGACGATACGGATAGATCGTGGCCAAGTGATCGCCTTGAATCTGATTGACGACCATCGGCTTCCACATATTGACGCCGCGCTCATCGAATTTGATCAAACCGAAGAAGGTGACGACGTCGAGCTTTGCGAGTGCGTTGCGAACGGCGCCGAGATCGAGCGAACCGGCATTGTCGATCGCATATTGGAACGCAAGCCCGGCCGCCGAAGCTTCGGCGTTGTGGTATTCAGGCTCGTGCCCGACTTGGCGCTTGAACGCCGTGGCATAGCCGTGAGCGCGCCGATAGAAGCCGGAAGATCCTTCATAGGTCACGGCCGACGACCACTGCGCGCTTCCGAGAACGGCTTGAGAATCGGAGCCTAAAGCGACGCGGAATTCCGCGGTATCCGGTCCGACGGAATAGCCGTAGATCATTGCTTGAACGTGCTGCTCTTTGAGCGCGCGATGCATCTGAATCGCGTCGCGCAGGTGTCCCGCGTTGAGCACGATGTCAGGATGCGCGGCTTTGATTGCGGCAGCCGCAGCGGCGACCGACGCGGGATCTCCCTTATAGTGATCGGCGTAGACGACTTTGAGTCCGTGGTCGTTGGCTGACTGAACCGCACCCTGCTGCACTTCGAGCGAGAACGGATCCTCAGCCGCGCTGATCGCGACGGTGCGCGGTCTTGGATTGCGTTTGACCGCATACTCGATGATGCCGACAAGATACTTTCGCGCCGGCGAGAGCACACCGAACGAGTAATGATAGCCTTGATTGAATATGCGCTCGGCCGCGCCGGCACTCGAGATCATCGGTATGCCATGACGCTCCGCGACTGACGACGCGGCGAGCGTTTCGGCCGATCCGAACGGCCCTAGGATAAAGTTGATGTGATCCTCGGTAATCATGGTTTCCAGACGCGCTGCGGTCATGGACGGGTTCGATTCGTCATCAGCGTAGCGAATCTCGACGTCGTAGTCTTGACCGTTGGCATGCAGTCCGCCGCGGTCGTTCACGTAGCGCGCCCAGAAGTCGTAACCTTCGCGAATCAGCTGGCCTTCGTTCGCGAGAGCACCCGTGAACGATAGCGCGCAGCCAAAGACGACGGTCGGACGTGCCATGCCGCGTCCGGGTACGGTCGCGACGATAAATGCCAGGAGAACAAGAACGCGAAGGATACGCATTTTAGATGCCTCGTTTTGTGACGAGCCCGCTATGAGCGACGACGACCTGCGCGTCGTCCGAGCGGGCATAGCCGTTGAGCGCAGCGGCTGCCGGACGACCTGACGATTCAAGGTTGGATGTGACGCCGACGGAAAACGGATAACGGCCCTCGGCAATCGAGAGCGGATTTGGTGCGTTCGTGCCGATAGCCAACACTTTTGCCGGATCCGATTGGCTGAACGCCACGAGCCCGATCGCACCGAAGCTGTCAGTGCGCACGACTGCGCGCGTGACGTCCATGCTGGACGGAAGGCGCTGAACGTTTGAGCCGAACGCCGTGCCTTGCATGAGCGCTCGCATGGGATCCGCAGTCTCGTCCGTTCCGCGCGCAGTAGCGTACGCGATGATCTTCCCCGGCTTTCCGCCGAGCTGCGACCAATCGGTGATCTGGCCGCTGTAAATTCCGCGAACCGCGTCTTGGGTCAGTCGCACGAGTGGATTGGCGGGATTGACGACAGCGACGAGCGCGTCGTGCGCGATCGTGTCGTTTGGGTGGGCGTTGGCAGATGCGGCCAAACGAACGTCGCACGGCGCCGACTGCACGATCGAATATTGCGATTCCGGCGTCGTGCTATGCTCCGCATAGCCACGGATCAGATCGCGTGCGAAGCGGTCGGTAATGCTGCCGGTGCAAACCCGAACACCCGCAGCGTTACCGGTGCGCCCGATGCTCGGATGGAGCAAAAGAACCGCGGCGACCGCGGCGGTGACGACCGCGAGGCCGGCAAAAAGCGGGCGCCTTTTCTGACGCGAAGGCGCGGTCGCTTGCGGCTGCTCGGGAGGAAGTTGTTCCAGGGCTTCGAGCGGACTGAGTCCGCCGAAGGGCGCCTGCGTCTCGGATGGGATCGCCTCGAGCGGTTCACCGCAATCGGGACAATACTCCCCAGGCCCCGGGTATAGCTCCACCCGTTCGCCGCTGACGCCCTTCGGACAATTCTGATTGCGGCAGACGCCGATGTTCTGGCCCATCAGCTTGCCGCTCCACGCGCGACATCTGCGGCGCGGCGCTCCGCAACGCGCATGCGCGATTCGACTTCACGCAGCTGGTTGATTGTGGCGAGCGACGACGCGCTTGCGCAGAAGCCGGCGATGCGTTGCTGCACCTCGTGCAGCTGTGCTTGTAAGTCTTTGCGCGTCTGCCCTTTGGCGGCCAAAGCCCGCGAGGCTTCGTCGGATTCGCGGTGCGCGGCTTCTTGGGCCTTACACGCGTCGCTGTAGCGCTGGCTGCTCTCGGAGCAGGATGCGGTGGCGATCTCGAGCGCCCGGCGAGCCGCTGCCAGACGCGATTCGTCTTCGTTCTTGAGCGCCTCGGCTTCGTTTTTTTCGGTCGCGACTGCGTCGAGCTTTTTCGCCCAGCCTTCGGCCTGTTCGGCGGCTTTCGCTTCGGCGGTATTCGCGGCTTCGATCTCGCTTGCAAGCTGCTGGGCCAGCGCGTGCTCCGCCGCATTACGCGCCTGCTCAACCTCTTCGGCGAGACGTTGTTCGAGCGCTAGCGTCTCGCGCAGAAGGCGTTCCGCTGCAGCGCGCTGCTCCGCTGCGCGCTGCTGTGCCGCGCTCAGCGCATTGACGACGTCGTCCGCCGGCGCCGCCTTAAGCACCGAAGTTTCGGGCGAAGCCGGCGGCGGGCTTTGGACGAGCGTCAGCGTGGGACCAACGTGATCGCGCTTTTCCCGGAAGGCTAGGTCGGCGACGATGTCCCGCATGCTGCGGCGGCGATCCGGTTGCTTGAAGTTGTCCATCGCCAAATCATTGAAGCAGATGGGCGCGTTGTCGGTGCATTGACGGACCGTTGACGGAGGGTCAAATTTTTCTACGCCTTAGCTGCCGTGCGGTCGTTCGGCGCCGAACCGGCACGCGCGGCGGACGTTCGTCTTGCTCTCGCGGCCACCGCCTCTGGCGGGTAAAAGCAAGCGTATCGATCCTGCCAACGCAAAGGAGGCAAGATGTCCGAGAGTAGTTTCACGACCGAAGTCACCGTGCCGATCGTTCACGAGGAAGGCAAGATCGGAAATAAGGGTGACGATCCGAAGCCGAGCAAAGGCGACGGCGAACCGACGCAAGACGAGCCCGGCCGCGAACACGAGACCGGTAACGAAGGCGCGGGCACGTAACCAAGACCCCGAGCGCGCGAGCCTCGGGGCCTTTCTCTTCTAAAGATATTTCGTCGGGCGGCGGATCGTGCGCCACATATGCGCCGTCGGGCTATCGTCGTTCCCGAGGCCTTCCACCGGCTGCTTAAAATTGCGGCCGATGATATCGACGAACGGCTCCCAGCTCACTTCCGCATTGGGATCGAATGAGTAGATGTCGTGCACCGTGATCATGCGCGACGTCATATACCACTTGTGGTTTCGCGCTAGGTTGTATTCGTGTTTGATGTACTCGTCGGGCTCGTAATCCGGCCCGAAGAGCTTGACGTACATTTCAGGATACGCGTAGCCGACCGATTCGTCCGCGAAAAAGCGCAGCGCTTGGTGGGCGCGGATTGCCCAGCTGATTTCTTCGTCGACGTAAGGTTCGACGAGCTGCGCACCCCAATAACCGTGATCGCCCTTGATGAAGATCGCATTGGCGATGTCGTGCACGAGACATGCCATAATCGTCTTTTCGGGCATGCCGGCATTGAGTGCGTGCGCGGCGCTCTGCAATAAGTGCGGCGTCCCAGCGGCGCGGTATTTGAAGAAGTCTACCAGTGTGGGCTTTGCCGGCATCTTCGGCAGGCGCGGATCGTCGCCCATAAGGCAGTGCGTCGAGCCGCTGGCCGGCGCTTCCGGCCCGACCCAACTCGGCCCAAGCTTCCCGTCAGCCATGTTGTACAGCGCCGACTTGGCGACGATGACGTCCAGTTCGTTGCTGAGCTTTAGCTCCAGCGCGTCGGCTTGCTCTGCAGCTACTTGTCCTGCGGTCATGCCCCGCAGTTCGACGTTACTGCGAGATCACCATGGTCGACGTGCTCGTCAGTTGCAAGGTTACATTCGAGACCAGCGGGACCAGGAAATGGAACGGGTAGTCGACTTCGACGCTGACGATGCAGCCCTGGGAATCGTACGGTGCGGAGGTGGCCGTACAGTTATTCGCATTCGAGCAGTTCGTTGAGGACGCATCTGCGCACGCGACGGAGTTCGAACACGTCGTCGTCACGGTCAGCGAACCGCTGCCGACGAGGGGAGCCTGCGAGCTCACCCATGACTGCAGCGGGTCGGGGCTTCCACCCGCACACGACGCGACGCCGCTCACAATGGCGTGTCGCGCGCCTTGACGCGCGACCTCGGACACGAGGTGAAACGAGTATAACGCGCGAGCAAAATCGAGAATTCCCAACATAATCGTCAGGGCGGCGGTGCTGACGATTGCGAACTCGACGAGTGCCGTGCCGCGCTGCGAAGAGCGGCTCATTCCGCAACCCGCATGATCGCCGTTTGGCTAATCGTGATGCTTCGCAGAAGAGACGGGACGAGCGGTGAATTCAGTCCGGTGTAGGTCCCGGACGCCGTCACTTCGACCCACTGCAGCCGGTGCGACGTGGCACAATCGCCTTGCGCGCACGTCGACGCCGTTCCGTCGGCACACGCGCAGAATGTGGGCGCGGCTATGGCGGTGATGCCTGCATATTGTGCGTCGGCACTCGCGGCATTTTGCATTCCTTGCGTGTCGCCGGCCGTCGCTTCGTTTTGTGCGCCGAATTGGACGCCTGCCCGTGCGGCGCTCGTGACCCGGATTGCATAGTCGCCGACCTTGCCGGCTTCGATCAAACCGAGCAGCAGTATCAAAAGAAGAGGCGCGATCAACGCCATCTCGGCGAGTGCGGTGCCGCGATCCGCGCGCTTTAAAATCGTCATGCGTCTACTCCGCGAGCACGGCGTCTTGCGGTATGGGAAACCCACCCGCAGAACCGGCGTTCAAGCCGCCGCCGTTCATGGTGATTTGGCCGCACACCAAGAACGAGATCGTTGGAAGCTGGCCGTTCAGCGTGAAATCGGCGCCGGGTGCGTAGACGCCGCCGATCGCTTGTACCGTGCCGGCCGCACCGTTCACCGTTACGGAATTTTGCAGCGACGGCGGCTGGTAGTAGACCATGCCGTCCGTCGGTCCGGTCAGCGGCGCGACGATCGTGTCGTCGACGTTTCCGCCGTTGAGCGTCGTGCTGCAGCCGTTTTGGCGCGAGACCGTGCAATTATTATAGATCGTGACGCCGGTCCCGGACGTTTGCCCTTGGAACGTCCCTTGGTCCATGATAAAAAGTCCGGATTGCAGCGTGACCGCGCTCGAGTACGGGCCATAGCAGTAGTGTCCGGGCGGAAGCGGATTCGCCGGGAGCGTCCCGCCGTTCGCGGGCGAGTCTTGGCATGGCGCTGAGAAGAGCTGCGGGTTCGTCGTCTGCAGCGTCGCGAGATACGCGCAGCCCGCGAGCCGGGAGCACGGATCCGGACCCGGCACGCTGTGCACGGGCTGTCCGTGCGGGTAACTGCCGCCGCCCGGACCGTTGCCGGCATACGAGGCGAAGCTGACGTCGACATTGGCTCGACCGGTAACCGTCATGTCGTTGTTGACGACCAACCCGCACAGCGGATTGGTCGTGATCCCGCCACGACCGCCGCCGTGCAAGGTGAGATCGCCGCTCAAGTTTCCACGCAAAACGTAAATACAGCCGGTTCCGGCCGAGCTGAGAATCGCCACGGCACGAGCCTGTACCGTTTCGCTTCCGCCGAAGATGCCGGCGAAAAACTGCGGCTGCAGCTTCGTAATGATGACTTCGACCGCGTTGCCGTTGCCGGCATTGGGACCGCTCGCCGGCGGATGGTTTACCGTAACCGTCGCACCGGCGGTGCCGTCGGCATAGCCGTTTGAAGTAGCATCGGCTTGGGCTTGCGTGACGACGTCGTTGCTTGGGAACATGATTTCGTCCGCGCCGGCGATCGCCGCGCTGTCAGCCGCTGACTGTTCGAGCCGCTGCTGGTAGCGCCAATAGCCGACGTCCACGGCGAGCGCGGCCGTGCCGATAAGCGCGGTAAGGGCAACCGCGGCAATCGGGATCACCTGTCCTCGGGAAGCTGAACGCGCCGTCCACATAGGCGATTTTATTGAAGCAGATCATCGCGTTATCGGTGCGTTGACAACTCGTAGACGCAGCGTCAAATTTACGGAAGTGGCCGCAGCTCCCATGATTGTGAGGCGGCATTATAATGAAGCGCGCAGCCGGCGCGTGGGTCGGCCGGCGAGACGAGCGTGGCTCGTTGGTGGCCGTAGGTGTACAGCATGCCGCGCGTCGCGATGCCGTCGGGCCCTCGATCGGCCCACGCGACCCAGTCGAAATCTTTTGTGATCCCAACGAAACGGCAATCCGCGAACCCAGCGAACAATCCACCGGCGAGATCGCGCTCGAGCGCCGCTCGGGCCACGCGCGATGGTTGCAGCTCCGTCGCCAGGCGAGCGTTCGCGGTTTGCGTGAGCGTGCCGATGAGCGCTATGGCCAGTGCAAACACCGCGTGAACGCTGCGCCTTTGCGGCGCGGAGACGACGCTCACGAGTGCGGCGATTGCGAGCGCGACGCCGAACGATTCAAGGAAAACCGGCAGATAGCCGAGACCGAGGCGCAGCTCGTGTTGATACTTCACCATCAGCGCGATTGGAAGTGCCGGAATGACGAGCAGCAAAAGACCGCACAGCAGCCAGCCGAGAACGCGGCCGCTCGAGCGCAGGCGCTCGGCTGCAAACCAGGCGGTGACTCCGAAGAGCGGAAACACGAGCGCCGGTGGAAGCGATCCCGGCGTTTCGAGAAAGAACGAAGGCCGCAGACGAAAGATTACCAGCGGATCGATGAACCAGTACGAGAGCGGCATCGCGGCGATAATTTGCACGGCAGCCGTTCGTGCGACGGATGCGACGGAGAAGTCCATTGCGTAGCCGTCATTCGTCGATAAGTGTGCGAGCGAGCGCAGGACCACGTCGAATGCGACCAGGCCGCCTGCAATCGCAAAAAACGGGATCGCGAGCCGGAACGCGTCGCGGAAGCTCTTTCCGGTTGCGAACGCAGCGAGCGGAAAGAGAAGACAGAGGCAATACGCGTCCTCGTACGTCAGCGCCGCGATGAGAAAGAGCCCCGCTGCTGCGGCCATCGTTCCCGCGTCGTTACGCAAAAGCGCGCGCCGGAAGGTAAGGAGCGAGCCGAAGACTGCGAGCGCGACGGTTTGCACCATTCCGTTGTACGCGAGGATTGAATCGTGGTAGCCGCGTTCTTGGAAGAAAATCACGACGAGGAGTGCGGCGAGATTCGCGAACTGCACGTTGGAATACGCGGCGACGCACCGGCGGAACAGCTCGAGTGATGCCACGGTCGCCGCGACGAGCAACCATTTGTACGCGACGACGTTCGTGAACACCGCAAAGACGAGATATTTCTCGACGATCGCGACGGGATAGAAGCGTCCCGCGCCGTGAAACCAAATCCAGAACGCCTGCGCCATCGCGTTCCCGAGGCTCGTGCGATCAGCGGCGAGCTGGCCGCTCAGGTTCGAGAAGAAACTGTCGTCGCCGTACCAGCCGCTCCACAGCGTCGGCATGATGACGATGACGCAGAGCGCGCTTACTGCAAAAGGAAGCCACGCATCCGCGGACACGCGAACGAGATCGAGCGACCGGGCATAACCGCGTCTTGATTGCGCGCGTGACAAGACGGACACGCGGGGATAGTTCCGGCAATTGCCCGGAGCACCCTATTGCGTCGGCGGCTAGCCTCGGTTGAAGGTAATGACTTCCTCGAAGCCTTCGGGTTTTTCCGGCACTCCTTCGTAGAGCGAACGCACGAAGCCGGCGGATGTGCCGGCTTGGAGTGCAGCATTATTGCGGCGCTCGAATCCAATCGTCGACGAAGGTTTGCCGCTCATCGCGCGCCCGCAGGGACTGCCCGAGATATGCGCGGGATAAACCTCGACGTAGTCCGGTAGCAGCATCAACCGTTTCAACGAAGCGTACAGCGAATGTGCCGCGTCTTCGCCGCCTAAGTCCGGGCGTCCAACGTCACCGACGAAAAGCGTGTCCCCGGTGAGCACCATCCACGGTTCGGCGCTTCGAGTCTTGTCGGTTACGACTAGCGACAGGCTTTCCGGCGTGTGTCCGGGGGTATGCATCACGTGCAACGTCACATTGCCAAGCGATACGTCGTCGCCGTCGCGCAAGGGATTGAAGGGGTAGTGCACCTCCGCGTCCGCGTGCATGAAGATCGCGGCGTCTGGGACAAGCATTTTGAGTCTGCGCTCGCCCGAACGATGATCGGCGTGAACGTGCGTGTTGACGATCGCTTCGATGCGCATGCCGTATCGTTCGGCGATGTTGATGTATTCGGTGACCTCAAACTGAGGATCGACGACCGCTGCGCGGCCCTGACCGCCTCAACCTAAAATGTACGAAGCGCATCCAGTTGAGGCATTCAGCAATTGCCTAAAGATCATGTGGAATGTCTTTGCGCGAAGCCCACACGGACGTGGGTTTCGCGCATCCACAAGTGTGCGAGGAGTGCTGAAACGAGTAACAGTGCCGCGAGTACGATGAAGCTGCCGCTCGGATTCAAGGGCCGTGCGGCCAAACCGATCGCGATTCCGCCCAACGCGTAGCCGCCGTCGCGCCACAAGCGATAGACGCCGAGCGTCGTTCCGCGGGCCGCGGGAGGCGCGACGTCGCTTACGGCGGCAAGCAACACCGGATACAGCAGGGCCGTGCCGAATCCCATCGTCGCCGCGGCCGCGCACCATGCCGCGAGCGTTGACGACGTGCCCGCAATCGCAAGTCCGGCAGCGTTGATTGCAAGCCCCGCGACGATGGGTGGCTTGCGCCCGAGATAATCCGAAAGAGCGCCGGTGCCGAGCTGCGCGATGCCCCAAACGGCGGCGTAGATTCCCGCGGCCGCGCCGATCACCGCCGGATTGAATCCTTGCTGCGCCATTGCGAGAGGCAGAAGCACCCATACGCCGGTGTCGCCGAATTTATTGAGCGAACCGGCAAGCGCACATGAACGCAGAGTCGGATCGCGCCAGGTTACGTCAGCAAAGACGTCGCGCAAACGAACGGCGGTCGCGGCGGCAACGGCTGCGGCTTGCTCGAACCGTACGAACGGCGTCGTTTCCCGAACGAAGAAGACGAGCCCGCAACCCACGATTGCCACGATGCCTGCGAAAATGAAGGGCAAGGGGCGTAAACCGTAGTGCGTCGCAAGCACGCCGGTCGCGGCGCTCGCGAACGCGACGCCGATGTAGCCGCTGAACTCATTGATGCCTAATGCGAGCCCGCGCTGCGTCTTACCGACGAGGTCGATCTTGCTCGTAACCGTCATCGACCACGCAAATCCTTGGTTCGCGCCGAGCAGTACGTTCGCCGCGATGACCCAGCTCCACGACGGCGCGAAAAGCAACATCCACGGGACAGGCAAGCCGAAGAGCCATCCGGCAAGCAAAACGTTGCGCCGGCCATAGCGATCCGCCAAACGTCCCGCCAGCAAGTTCAGCGGACCCTTCACGAATCCAAATGCCACGACGAACGCAAGCAAGACGGCTATGGAGGTGACCGCAAAGCTCTGCGCACCGAGCAACGGCACGACGGTGCGTTCGCTGCCGACGAGCATTCCAACGAAGACGTTATCGAGCGCGAGTACAGAGAACTGCCATAGGTTGGGGACGAGGCCCAGCCGAAGCGGTTTCATCCGGCCGTTTCCAGCTTCTCGCCAATCGCGGCCCAGTCGGGCGGTCCGAGTGCGAGGCGATGCGCCGTGAAACCGCGTCGCTGCAAGAGCTCGACAGCTTCGTCCGCCCACACGCAGTACGTGCCGCGGCAATATACGATGACTTCGCGATCGCGCGGAAGATCGTCGAGCACTTTTCGCTTCGCGAGTTGCTCGAGTGGTATGCTGCGGGCTCCCGGGATGTGCCCGGCTGCAAATTCAGCTTCCGGACGAACGTCGATCACAACCGCATTGCGCTCGCGCAGTCGACGCTTGAGTTCAGCCGGTGCGACGTTGCGGATCGCGCGCTCACCGAGATGGCGCGAAACGACGGCGTTGACGTCCGGCAGTTGCGTTTCGCCAAGCGCTTCGATCGTGCGCAGCAAACCGTACACGCCGGGACCGGCGAGACGATAGTACGCGTACGTTCCAGAGCGCCGGCTTTCGACCAGACGCGCACGCAGCAAAATCTGCAGGTGGCGCGATGCGTTCGCGATCGAGAGCGCCATCTCGCGAGCCAGATCCTCGACGCTGCGCTCTCGCTGGGCGAGGAGGTCGAGCATCTCCAGGCGCTTTGGGCTGGCAGCGGCCTCGGCGACTCGGGCGAACTGGGCGTACAGCTCGTCCTTGAAGCGCCTGTGGTCGATTTTCGGCATTATCAACTATTCAATTGATAAGTTGACCGGCCTCCTCTGCGTTATCGGGATCGTGCGGGGGTGGGCATCGCCGGCCGCGTAACGCGCGCGTCACCGAGGCGGTCCAGGAGGATGCGGCCCCGCGGCCTGACAATCTCCTCGCCCGCCCCGGTCGGAACGCCACCTCGGGTTCGGCCGGTAAGCTGCAAGGAGAACAACCGGAGAAAATCCCGACCGATCAAGGTTTCTAACCGCATGGGTAGGTGGTCGAGTGGTTAAAGGCACCAGGCTGTAAAGCTGCTCGGCCAACCATCGCAAGGGTCGGTCAAGTGTCGGGAACGCCGGTTTCGAAGGGGACCGGCGTTCAGCTTTAGTCGCCAAGTATCGCGATTGGGGGCACGCAATCGCATGCGGTGTGAGCATTTTGTGAGCAGTCGGGCAAAGAAAAGAGACCAGCTTCCCTGTGCCGGCCTCTCCGTTCCAACCCCGCTCTCCGCGGTCAGTCGCTAGGTGCTAGGA
>JBOHTT010000396.1:0-4100 GCA_050733775.1 Vulcanimicrobiaceae bacterium | reverse complement strand
GCGCGGAGTCGAAGGACAGAGGATGCGCATCGCGCTCGTGACGCCGTGGTACGGCGCCGATCTAATCGGCGGCGCCGAGCGTTTGACGTGGGATCTCTCGCATGCGCTCGTGCGCGCGGGCAATGAGGTCGACGTGCTGACGACGTGCTGCCGTTCGTTTCACGACGATTGGTCGGCGAACTATCACCGCCCCGGCGCGAGCTCTGACGACGGCGTCACCGTGCGCCGCTTCAAGGTGGACGCGCGCGACCGTGTCGCATTCTCGCGCGCGAACTCGGCGCTGCTCTCATTGCGCCGCGACGAGCTGCGCCGCGACCGTCCGCCGCTGCCGCCGGAAAAGACGGATGCATTTGTGTTCGAGAACATCCGCTCGCGCGCGTTGCTGCGCTACCTGCAAGAATCCAAAACCCGGTGCGACGCGTTTATCTTCGCGCCGTACCTCTACGGCCCGACGCTGCAGGGTCTGCCGCTCGTCGCCGAGCGCGCGTTCTTGCTGCCGTGCCTGCACGATGAGGCCTATGCGTATCTCGACGCGGTGCGCGACATCATCCGGCGCGCGCGCGGCCTGCTCTTCAATAGCGAGGGCGAGCTAAACGTCGCGGCATCGCTCTACGGCCCATGGGTGCATTTCCGCTCGGCGATCATCGGCCACGCGATCGATGCCGTGCCGGCGCCGAAAGAAGCGATCGCGATTCGCGGCTTCGTCCCACAGCGTTCGCGCTATCTGCTGTTTCTCGGTCGCGGCGATCGAACCAAGAACATCGATCTTGCACTCGATGCATTTCAGCGATTTCGCGCGCTTCGCCGAACGACGTCGATGCAGCTCGTGATCGCCGGCCCGCATGCGACACCGCTGCGAGGCGACGGCGTCGTCGACCTTGGTGCGGTCACCGAGGAGGAAAAGTCGGCGCTATTGCAAAGCGCGCGGGCACTCGTACAACCGTCCACCAACGAGAGCTTCTCCCGCACCGTCTACGAGGCGTGGAATTTCCGTCGCCCCGTCGTCGTACACGCGGACTGCACCGCCACGTCGGAAATCGTCCATGACAGCCGCGGCGGATGGACGGCTCGTGCCGCCGATGACTGGGCTACCGTGTTCGCCACCATCGATGAATCCGCCGACGCGGAAATCGATAGCATTGGCGTGCGCGGCCGCGCAGCTGCATTGCAAATAGGTACGTGGGACGACGTCGCGGAGCGAAGCGTGCGCGCCATCAACGAACTTCTTGCGCGGCGGCACGGGCCTTCGATTGTCCCGCTGGAGGAGTGGCCCGGGCCACGCGCTCATCAACCGCGTTACGACGACGGCAAGTTCAACGTCTTGTCGCTCGCCCCGCTCTCCCTGACCGAGGTCGAACGGATCGCCGAGATTATCGGGCTCTTTAGAAGGAAGGTCGGCGCGGCACGATTCTTCGTATTTGAAGAAGATTGCCCGCTGTCGACTCGCGACCGATTGGTCGCGGTTCTGGCGACAATGGGTCTCTCTGAAGTCCTCGTTGTACTCGGTGCCGATGCTCGTAGTCGTTTCGCAGCACTGCGTGACGCGCACGTCGCTTGCGCCTTCGGCGCGCCGCTCGAGCGCCCCGACCATGTCGTCGAAGCGATGTGGTTTGACATTCCCGTCGTCGCATTTGGCGACCGCATTACGTATGAGCTCGTGCAGCCGGCAGGCGTCATCTGCGATCGCGACGCGCCTGAAGCAGCGGCGATCCTCGCAATCGCCGCTGTCGACAATGCGATTCGCCGAAAGGTGGTTGCCCAAGCGCGGCACGAGCGAGCCGGTCAAGCGAAAATCGTCTCGACGAATCCCATTTCTTAGACTTTCTCAGGGAATTCTAAGGAACTACAAAGGAACCATATTCATCTTTACTATTTCTTTGAAAGCAAAGTGCAGGATGGGTGTGGGCGCATTCCATCTCTTTCAGGGTAATTGTTCAAAGACGTGTCAACGGCAGTACCTCTGCAGGACATTAGTTCGTTCGTTGAACGGCTGTCCGCGGATCAAATAGCGCGCTGCGCTCAGGACCTCTCCAGCCTCAAAGTAAATGGCGAGTTCCGGCGTTTTGTTGTCGCACGGATGGGCTCAACGGGCTCGACATGGCTTGCGAAGCTCTTGAACAGCCATCCCGATGTTTTTTGCACGCACGAAGGTATTCTCGCTCAGATCTATCCGGCACAGAGTTATGGCCGCGAAGAGATCGCGACGTTTTTACGGCACTTCGGCTGGGATACAAAGCACGGTGCTTACGCCGCGGTTGGGGACATCGGGTCGGTGTGGGATCTGCACCTGGCGGTCCTGCCTTTCAGCACGGCCCTGTTGGTGCGGCATCCCGCGCGAATGCTGCACACTCGTCTCGTGGTGTATCGCACCGACCAATCCTTTACCACGATCGATCAAAGAACCGAGACCGCCCTACGAGAGCTGTGGGGTATTGAGCTTGCCGAACAGAGCGATCTGGATCGGATTTTTCTGCAAGACCTTTGGAACTTTGCAGGTCAGGTTTGGGCGACGCATCCAGTGATTCGCATCGAAGACTTGCGTGACGCCGACTACTGCAAAGCGTCCCTAAAGCAGCTGACCGGCCTAGATTACGACGAATGGCTAATTGAGCGCGCTATCACTAACCTGGAAAACCAACGATCGGGACGGGCCGCAACCTCAATCCCGGAAATTCTCAACACATTCACGAACCAACAGCGTGGATGGTACCAGACCATATTGGCACCGGTGATCGACCGGTTTGGATACGCTCTGCTGGAAGACGTGTAACCGGCGCCGGATACGCCGTCGATATCGTCGGCCTCTTGTTATCCCCCTGGGTCTTGCTATTCGCGAATAATTCGTGGCTTTATTCCAAACCAACGGGAATCGACCGCTGGGTCTACTCCGGATTTCACGTTCACTTACACGAGTTGCTGAGCCGCTTTCCAGGGACCTATTATGCGGCGCGGGCGCCTTGGAACCTATTCGGTTGGGCAGTTCACCAGCTGCTCCCCGTCGAGCCGGCCCTCTACGTCATTCATTTCTTTGTCTTCTACTTGGCGATCTTTTCGCTCTATGTCGCCGCTCTCACGCTTTTTTCCGATCGACTCGCAGCTTTTGCGGTGGCTATCCTCTACGGAGTGCAGCGTTCGTTTCTCATCGCGGCCGGCTGGGATTATGTGGACGGCGCATTTACGGCGTGCTTGCTGCTGAGCTTTGCAGCCCTCACCCGAACGGCACTCGGTCCACGGTGGAAGGCAGCTTCGTTCATTTGGGGCTCCGCTATGGCCCTCGTCGTTTCATTGTACGTGCCACTCGTTGTCTTCATTCCGGTCGAGATCGGGATGTTTCTGCTCTTGAACCACCTGGAACAGAGGCGCCGGTTCTTACCTATCGCCAGCGTCTTCACTGCCGGGGGACTTATCACGGTCGCTCTCACGGGGTTCTTCAATTATGTTGCCGGAGGGCCACTGCTCTATTTCGCCGCGCAATTCGGCGCGATCGGTGGCGTAGCTCACATACAGGGACGGTACTATTTCGACCCCGGATATTGGCTTAGCCGCGCTTCGTGGCTCTTCGCACCTTCGATAGCAGCAGTTCTCGGGATCATCTATACGATTAGAAGCGAAACACCGCGCCTCCGAGCCGTGGCGCTGGCCTGCCTTGGGGCGACTCTAATCTACTGCGCGCTGCAACTCGCGAAATTTCCCGTGTTCCAATACGAGCACACGTCGAACCCGCTCATCGCTACTGATTTCTTACTCGTCGGAGGCGCACTGGCATTAATAACGCGCCGCATTCCGCTTCAGCTGCATGGCATCGGATACATTGCGTGTTTCGTCATCACCTTTCTGCCCTGGTGGCTGTCTCGCTATGGGATCATGTTGCCGGACCCCGTTCTGTTGGAAGGTTTCGGCATCGAGGCTGCGACGGTTTTGGTCGCTGTCCTCCTCACCCTGTTCTCGCCCCGATTGGCGGCTTTTGGCTTTGTTGCGACGCTGTGTTATTACTCGGCTGTAAGTTTTTTGACGCAAAACACCAGGCTCATGGCCTTTCCTGAAAACCCGGCCTATCGAGAGGGGACTCTAGCGGTGTTTGATGCGGCACTCGGTCTGGG
>JBOHTT010000395.1:0-3125 GCA_050733775.1 Vulcanimicrobiaceae bacterium | reverse complement strand
CACCTTCATTTGTCGCCCGAGCGCCGGTAACGCTGCCATCACCAATCCCAGTGAGACACCGATGGCAGCAGCGAACAGAAATCCGGCGAGGACGCGGCTCATGCTGGCTACAATGTCCGCTGACAGCTCGCCACTCGCAAACGTCTGAATCGCTGTGAGGATGATTCCTGATGGCGCCGGGAAGATGTTCTCCGACGCAGGATTTATGCGCGGAAGAACTTGGCCCGCCAGCAGCTGCCAGACCACGAGCACGAGCGCGCTTGTTACGAAGTTCGGCGCCCCGCGTGCCACTGACGCCGCGACGGATCTCAAGCGCGATACGTCTTGCCAGCGAACGTCCACGCGCGTCGCAAATCGCCTGCCTGCGGAAAGTTTTGCGGTTCTTTTAGGGTCGTGAAGTTATCGTACGGCGGGTAGGGCGGATTGCTTACGGAGCCCTTCCATCCCTTCGGCAAAAACACGGGTCTCGACGGAATAGAAAAGCCTAAATCGCTCAAAGCCGAAGCCATATATTTTGGCTCAAAAATCGACTTCATCTGGAATATGGTGAGGCTTTTCGGAATGCGCTTTTTCTGAAACTGCAGCTCAATTAACCCGACGTCCTGTTTTGTCCAGAAGTCGACGTGGGGATAACGATACGTCGGCTTGTACAGCGTAACGTATTGCTGAGTTTGCGCCAGAAATAGTTCCTTCGGATATATCGATTGCACTTGCGGATTCGACCAATACATCTCGACGGCTTTGTTGATGTCGTAGCGAGTGTAGAGCGTCGCCTCGAGCATGGCGTCCGCGAGCGCCTGTACCACGTCAGGCGCATTTTCATGGATGTCCCGCTTTACGAAGTCATAGCCTGTATTGAAGTAGTACGGGAAGACGTTGTCGATTTCGCGCCCGACTTTCTTCTGGCGCATGACGCTGGAAAACGGGTCGTACGTCACGACGGCATCCAGTCCGCCAGGCATGTACTGCGCATCGCGGAGTGAAACGCCGGCGAGAGTGTAATGCTTGCCAACTTCCAAGCCGGTGGCTTTGGCCGCTGCTAATATATAGAATTCCAGGAACGAGCCCAACAGGGTGCCGATGACGACAGGCTTGCTTTGCGACTTGAAATCTTGGATGGAATGGAGCGGTGAGTTGTTCGGAACGAACATTGCCGCATCGTAGTTGGGCGCGGTAATGCCGTATACGACCGCTGGATTCCCACGCGCGATCGTCGTCCAAAATGGCAGATCGCCATATCCTGTTGCCTGCGTGTGCCCGCCGATGAAAGCCTCTAGAATGGGCGGACCAGAAAGGAAACTCACGAATTTCGCATCGAGTCCGCGCTTCGCAAGCAAGTTCAAATCGCGCATGACAGCGTACGAACCTGCATAGCCGGGGAGATCGGCAAAATGGCCGATCGTCAGCGGAAGCCAGCCTCGGCTCTTTAGCCAATCCAGAGATTTCTTCGAAACGGTCTTGTAGGGTAGGCGGTAGCCCCATTCGGTGAACTGATCAGTTCCCGCAAGCGCCGGAACCCCGGCGAGCATGGAAGCGCCGAAGGCAGCCGATGTTGCAAGCACGTCGCGCCTGGTGAGACGTTGCAGCCGATGGTCGTTGCTCATGTTCCCCTCCCGTTGAGTTGTAAGAAAGCTTCATGTTCACGGCTGTTCATATGCGGTGCGTCGCTCGTGTCGGGATACGTGCGCGCACGGACACCGCTCGCGTAGCCTGCCAAACCGGTTTGGATCAGCACGCGCAGATCGACCATGCGGCCGGCATGCGCCGGCGCCGGAAAAGCGCTGTAGTTCAGGAGATCGCCGCTAACGATGCACGCGCCGTCGGATTCACCACCGGATCCGAGGCTGATGACGGGAACCGGCAGAGTCTGAGTCAAGATGGTCATCACTTCTGCGCAGACATGCTCGACCAGGAAGGCAAACACGCC
Source organism: Vulcanimicrobiaceae bacterium (assembly GCA_050733775.1). Classification (GTDB taxonomy): domain Bacteria; phylum Vulcanimicrobiota; class Vulcanimicrobiia; order Vulcanimicrobiales; family Vulcanimicrobiaceae; genus JAFAMS01. Next base: position 1,198 of record JBOHTT010000395.1, on the reverse strand, counting down.
GGCTTCAGCGATGACGTGTGCGTCGTCGATGATGCGCTTTGCTTCATCTGCGGTAGCGCCTTTGATGCCGAAGCCGCTTTGTTCGACCCGTCGCGATGCTTGCACGCCGATATGCGCGATCACGGGGATTCCGGCCTCCACGATGGCACGAATGTTCCTGACGAATGGCGCTGCCGCATCGCATTTCACGGTATCTGCGCCGCCTTCGGCGACGAGCCGACCGGCGTTGAGGATCGCGTCCCGCTCCGATGTCTGATAGCTCAAAAATGGCATGTGCGCGTTGATCAATGCGTAGCGCGTCACGCGGGAAACGGCTCGCAGCGTGGTGAGCTGCTCCTCGAAAGAGATTTCCGCCACGCTCGTTCTAGCGAAGAGCGACATCGGACCCGATGGCCCGGTCATGAGAATCTCGATACCGATCTCGTCGGCCAAGCTTGCCGTAACCGACTCATACACGCCGAGCGCGACTATCGGCCGCCGTTGTTCCTTCATCTCGCGCAGCTGCCGGATCGTGATCTTGCGCCTCTTTGCGTCAGGCTTCGCCACTTGCTGCCTCATCGAGCGGTGCGGTGGCAACAAAGATAAAGCGATCGGGATGGTACAGCGAGTTTCCCGTCATAAACACCACGCCGTCGGCGCCCGTTACGTCGACTTCACGATCGAGAATCGGGGCGCCGCGTCGAATCTGTAAGAGGCGGGCCTGATATTCGTCTGCCATCGCGGCGCGGATCGTGAAGGTTGCCTGCGTCACCGGCAGATGAAGCTTCTCGCGCAGTAACATGAAGATCGGCTTCTCCGCCAGATCTCTGTTCGTGAAATGCTCGCAGAGCTCGGCTGAGAGATAGCGATTGTCGAGCGCAATCGGTGAGCCGTCGACGAAGCGTAAGCGCCGGACGAATGCGATGTGCTCACCGGCCTGAACGCCGAGCACTGCGGCGACGCGCGCGTCCGCCGCGACGAGCTTTCGATCCAAAATGTCCGCGCGGCAATCGCGACCCTGGAGCCGCCAATCCTCAAGCAGGCGCTCCATAACTTGCGGCGACCCGCGCAATGGCCGAGGCGCGACGATCGTACCTTTGCCGCGCTGACGGATGAGGAGCCCCTCGGTCACCAGCTGCTGGACGGCCTGACGCACGGTCATCGGGCTGACGCCAAACTCCACGGCGAGTGCGTTGTCGGCCAGGCTACTGGGCTCGGC
>JBOHTT010000394.1:0-7637 GCA_050733775.1 Vulcanimicrobiaceae bacterium | reverse complement strand
GTATACGATCGGCCTGCTGGAGTCGTTGCCGCGTCTCGACGACACGTAGCATAAGCGGCTCGTCCCAATCGAAGGCCAGCCGCCCAACTTGTTGCGCTTGCCGGCGGGCTGCTCGTTCGCGCCGCGTTGCCGTTATCGCATGCCGATTTGCGACGAGCCCATTCCGCTCTTCGATTTTGGTCAAGATCACGTCGCGCGCTGCGTGCTCTACGACCGGCGCACGGAAGGCTATCGCACGCTTCCGGTCGAGACGGCGCCGGCGGTGGCCGCAACGGCCGTCGCGCACGAGGCGACAACGTGACCGCGACGCCTACGAACGGCAAGACCGACCTCGTCGTCGTACGCGACCTCCTCAAGTATTTTCCGATAAACGCAGGCATCTTTTCGCGGCACGTCGCCGACGTGCGAGCCGTCGACGGCATCGACCTGACGATCCGCGAAGGCGAAACGCTCGGGCTCGTGGGCGAATCCGGCTCGGGAAAGACGACGGCGGGTCGCGTCATTTTGCGATTGACGCCGGCGACGGGCGGCACGATTTCGTTCCGGGGCCGCGACATCACGAACATGGCGGGTTCGGAGCTGCGTGCGTTGCGGAAGGAGATGCAAATCATCTTCCAAGACCCGTATGCTAGCCTCAATCCGCGCATGACGGTCGGCGACATCATCACCGAGCCGCTCGAGATCCATAAGATCGCCCGCGGAAAAGCGGCCGAAGAGCGCTGCCAAGAGTTGCTCAAGATGGTCGGCCTGCAGCCTTACCATGCCAACCGTTATCCGCACGAATTTTCAGGCGGGCAGCGGCAGCGCGTCGGCGTTGCGCGCGCGCTCGCCGTCGACCCGAAGTTCATCGTCGCGGACGAGCCGGTGTCGGCGCTCGACGTTTCGATTCAGGCGCAGGTCATCAACCTGCTCGAAGACCTGCAATCGCAGCTTGGATTGACGTATCTGTTCATCGCCCACGATCTCTCGGTCGTGCGGCACATCGCGACCCGGGTGGCCGTCATGTACGTCGGCAAGATCGTCGAGCTTGGCGATCGCGACGAACTGTACCAGAATCCGTTGCATCCATACACGCAGTCGCTGCTCTCAGCGGTTCCGATCCCCGATCCGGCGGTCGAAGCGCGCCGCAAACGGATCGTGCTGAAAGGCGATATTCCGTCGCCCGTGAGCCCGCCGCCGGGATGCCGTTTTCACACACGCTGCCCCGTCGCGTTCGAACGCTGCAAAGTCGACGTGCCGGCGTTTAGGGACTACGGCAAAGGTCATTTCGCCGCGTGTCATTGGGTGGAAGAACATGGCGGCAAAGCACCGGACGTCGCGGCGTCCGCCGACGCCGTCGCGGTTTAGCCGCGATCCTTCGTCTCCGCTGCGCTCCGCTCAGGACTAAAGCGGAATTGGCAGTTAAAAAAGAGAGCGATTCTTACGAATCGCTCTTTTTATCGAAAAACGGTTTGTGACGCTACTTCTTTTTGCGGCGTCCGCCCCTGCGGCCGGCCTTCTTGCGACCGCCCTTTTTGCGGCCGGCTTTCTTTTTGCGGCCGGCTTTCTTTTTGCGTCCGCCGGCCTTCTTGCGACCGCCCTTGCGAGCTTTCTTTCGGCCACGTGCGCCCTTCTTGCGTCCGCCCTTTTTGCGCGCGCCGGTCTTCTTGCGACCGCCCTTGCTAGCTTTCTTTCGGCCACCGGCAGCAGCCGCTGCCTTCTTCCGGCGACGGCGTTTCTTACGCGCCGGAGCGGGCGCCATTTCGCCCATCATTTGTTCGTCCATTACTCCTCCGAGTCGGAAAAGGTCGTATCAACTGCAAGCAGTGACACAGTTGCTTGCATCGTACACCGGAGCGAGATTTTATGCAACTTTTGTCGCTTGAGGGGTGCTCTGTGTGCGCTGGTTCCTCGACACCCTCTTGACCCGGGTGCTATAGTGAGGGCGTTTTTTTCGGGCGGGTACGCTCCGGCATCTATGGGAGGTAAGCTTGGCGAGGCCACTCATTATCGTAGAGTCGCCGACCAAAGCACGAACGATCAAGAAGTTTCTCCCGGGGCGTTACGCTGTTAAAGCCTCGGTGGGACACGTTCGCGATCTTCCAAAGAGTACGCTGGGCGTCGACGTCGACCACGGATTCACGCCCAAATATCTCACTATTAAAGGGAAGGGCGACATCATCAAAGAGCTGCGTTCCGCCGTGCGGACCGCTAGCGATGTCTATCTCGCAACTGACCCCGATCGGGAAGGGGAATCGATTGCGTGGCATCTTGCGGAGCTGCTCAAGCTACCGTCGCCCAAACGCATCGAGCTGCATGAAATCACCAAAGACGCCACGCTGGCGGCACTGAAGAATCCACAGCCGATCGATCTCTCGCTGGTAAATGCACAGCAAGCACGACGTATCTTAGACCGCTTGGTCGGTTATAAGATATCGCCGCTCTTGTGGGCGAAATTGCGCAGCGGCCTTTCCGCCGGACGCGTACAATCCGTTGCGGTGCGGCTCGTCGTCGACCGCGAGCGCGAAATCCAGGGCTTTATCCCGAAAGAATACTGGTCGATTACGGCCCAGCTCTCGCCGCACGGCGCCGAAAGCGTCTTCCCGGCCGATTTCCATTCGCGCGACGGCGAGAAGCTGGAGATTACGAACCAGACAACCGCGGACGAGATCGTCGCGCACGTCGGCTCGTCGCCGTGGCGCATTGGCGGCATCAAACAGCGCGAGCAGCGGCGCAACCCGGCGCCGCCGTTCACGACCTCGACGCTCCAGCAAGAAGCGTCGCGGCGCTTACGCATTCGCGTGCGTCGCGTGATGCAACTCGCGCAGGCGCTGTACGAAGGCGTCGATCTCGGTGCGGAAGGCACCGTCGGTCTGATCACCTATATGCGCACGGACTCGACCCGCATCTCGGATACGGCGCGCGCGCAAGCGCAAAGCTTCGTCGAATCGACCTACGGCCGCGACTATGTCGGACCGTATCGTGCGCCTAAGCTGCGCGAAGGCGCGCAAGACGCGCACGAAGCGATCCGCCCGACGTCGATCGAGCACACGCCGGAACGCATGTCGCAGTTTCTCAAGCGCGACGAGCTGCGGCTCTACACGCTGATTTGGGAGCGGTTCGTCGCATCGCAAATGGCGGCCGCCGTATACGATCAGACGACGGTCGATTGCGAAGCCAAAGGCGGTGGGCATACGTATGTGTTCCGCGCGACCGGAAGCGTGCTCAAATTCGCCGGCTTCACCGCGGTGTACGAAGAAAGCACCGACGATCAAACTGCCGCAGTCAAAACGACCAAAGACGGAAAGCCCGCGAAGGCGCGCGTCATGCTGCCGGTGCTGAGCGACAGTCAGGCGCTCGATTTGCGCGGGATCGATCCGAAGCAACATTTCACGGAGCCGCCGCCGCGCTTTACCGAAGCGACGCTGGTGCGCGCGCTGGAAGAAAACGGTATCGGTCGTCCGTCGACCTACAGCACGATCGTCGAGACGATTCAGGCGCGTGGCTACGTCGAGCAGCGTGAGCGGCGATTCCATCCGACCGACATCGGCTTTGCCGTGAACGACCTCTTGGTCGAGCACTTTCCCGACATCGTCGACGTGAATTTTACGGCGACGATGGAACGGCGACTCGATAAAGTCGAGGAAAGCGACGGCGATTGGGAGCCGAGCCGTCAACTGCTGGAAGAGTTCTATACCAACTTCGCGCGCGAGCTCGAAGAAGCCGAGAAAAAACTGCCGAAGCTCGAGATTCGCGACGAGCCCACCGACGAGATCTGCCAGAACTGCGCGCGTCCGATGGTGATCAAAACAGGCCGCTTCGGTCGCTTCATTTCTTGCACCGGCTATCCGGAATGCAAGACGACGCGTCCGATCCTGAAAGAAACCGGCGCGCTTTGTCCTAAGGACGGTGGCAAAGTGGTGGAGCGCAAATCGCGGAAGGGCCGCATCTTTTACGGATGCGCGAACTATCCGGCGTGCGATTTTGTGTCGTGGGATCGCGTGATGCCGGAGCCGTGCCCGATTTGCGGCGCGTACGTCGTCGCCAAGACCCGGCGCGGCGGCAACGTTCGCTACCAATGCTCGGGCGATACCAAGCACGATCTCTCCATGTTCGGTAAGCGCGACCAAAGCGGTGAGGCAATTGAGGGCAACGTTGCGGAGTCCGCAGAAGAGGTCGAGTCCGATCTGGAGCATGTCCCCGTCTAAAGACGCGCTGATCGTCATCGGCGGCGGTCTCGCCGGCTGTGAAGCCGCATGGCAGGCCGCGAGCTATGGTGTGGACGTCGAGCTGTTCGAGATGCGCCCGCATCGAATTTCACCTGCGCACCGCACGGATACGCTGGCGGAGCTGGTGTGCAGCAACTCGATGCGCGGTGCGGCGCTCGAGAACGCCGTCGGGCTGCTCAAAGAAGAGCTCGCGCGCTGCGGTTCGGTCATCGTCGAATCGGCGCGGGCAAATGCGGTCCCTGCCGGCGGCGCGCTCGCCGTCGACCGAGACCGGTTCAGCGCCGAAGTGCAAGCGCGCATCGCGTCGCATCCGCGCATTACCGTGCGCCGTGAAGAAGTGCGCGAGGTTCCGCTCGATAGGCGCGCTATCGTTGCGTGCGGCCCGCTCCCCGGCGCAGACCTTGCCGGCGCGATCGATCGTCTCGTCGGCGCCGGGCGTCTGCACTATTACGATGCGGCGGCGCCGATCGTCGCGGCCGATTCGATCGACGAAACGAAGATGTACCGTAAATCGCGCTACGACAAAGGTGGCGGCGACGATTATCTCAATATCCCGCTCGATCGCGACACGTATTTACGCTTCGTCGAAGATCTTCGGACGTTACCGCGCCACGAACCCAAAGAATTCGAGCTCGAGCGCGAGGGCAAGGTTCCGTATTTCGAAGGCTGCTTGCCGATCGAGGAGATGGCGGACCGCGGCGACGACGTGCTGCGTTATGGGCCGCTCAAACCCGTTGGGCTGCAGGATCCGCGCACCGGAAAAATTCCCTATGCCGTAGTACAGCTGCGCAAAGAAAATGCGAGCGGTACGGCGCTCAATCTCGTCGGCTTCCAAACGCGGCTCTCATGGCCTTCGCAAAAAGAAACGTTCGCTAAGCTGCCGGGACTCGAGGAGGCAGAGTGGCTGCGCTTGGGCGTGATGCATCGCAACACGTTCATCGACAGCCCGCGGTTGCTCGACGCCCAGCTGCGCTTGCGCGCGCATCCGAACGTGTGGTTTGCGGGACAAGTAACGGGAGCCGAGGGCTACGTCGAAGCGGCGGCTTGCGGCATGATCGCGGGGCGTTCGGCGGCGCGCGAAATGCTCGGACTCGAGCCGATTGCGGTGCCGGCGGAAACGGCGCACGGGGCAATCGTCGCGCACCTGCAAAACGCGGCGACTGCGGACTTTCAGCCGGCCAACGTGACGTGGACGTATTTCACGGTGGGCGGCGACTTGCCGCGCGGCAAGCGCGAACGGCGTAAAGTCATGGCCGAACGCGCGCTCGTCCGCATCGCGGCCTGGCAATCCGCGCACGGCGCAACTTCGCTGGTCTCCGTGGGGTAGGTCGGAGGGATGCCTCGCGTTCACTCGACGACGATCCTGGCCGTGTTGCGTAACGGCAAGCTGGCGGTTGCCGGCGACGGCCAGGTGACGTTCGACAAGATCGTCATGAAGCACAGCGCGCGTAAAGTACGGCGCATTGCCGAGGGCCGCGCCATTGCGGGTTTTGCGGGATCCGCTGCCGACGGCATCACGCTGCTCGACAAATTCGAATCGAAGCTGAACGAATACAAAAACAACATCGTGCGTGCCGCCGTGGAGCTTGCCAAAGATTGGCGGCAAGATCGTGCCCTTCGACGGCTGGAAGCATTGCTCGTCGTCGGCACGGCCGAGCATCTGTTCGTGCTCTCCGGCAACGGCGACGTGATCGAGCCGGACGACGGGCTCGCGGCTGTCGGCAGCGGCGGACCGTACGCTCAAGCCGCCGCCATCGCCCTGGCGCAGAACACGTCGCTTTCGCCGGAAGAGATCGCGCGCAAGGCTTTGGAAATCGCGGGAAAGATCGATATCTACACCAACGCAGATATCAACGTGGAAACATTAGGCTGATGGCAGAACTTACGCCGCGCCAGACCGTCGCGGAGCTGGACAAGTACATCGTCGGACAGGCGAAGGCCAAACGCGCCGTCGCCATCGCGATGCGCAACCGCTATCGCCGCGAGAAACTCGCGGACGAAATGCGCTCTGAAGTCAGCCCCAAGAATATTCTGATGATCGGGCCAACCGGTGTCGGCAAGACCGAGATTGCACGGCGGCTCGCGACGCTGACCAACGCGCCGTTCGTCAAAGTCGAAGCGACGAAATACACGGAAGTCGGCTACGTCGGCCGCGACGTCGAGTCGATGGTGCGCGACTTGGTTGAAGCCGCGATTCACATGGTGCGCCAGGAGCGCCGCGCCGACGTCGTCGAGGCTGCGGATCGCGCGGCCGTCGAGCACGTCGTCGATTTGCTTTATCCCGAAACGCGCTCGCCCTCGTCGCAGCCGAACATGCAAAATCCGTTCGCGGCGCTGGGTTCGATTTTCGGCACGAATTTGGCGGGCTCGACGGCGGCGACGCAAACGCAGACGCAGCCACAAGCGCCGCCGGATCCGAACGCGCAAAGCAAACGCGACGCCGCACGCGCCGACGTGCTGCGCGGTTTCTACGACGTGCGGCTCGTCGACGTGGATGTCGAGGAAGCGCCGTCCGTGCCGATCGGGATGATCGGCGGGGACATGTCCGGCGGACAAGCCGACATCGGCGAGATGCTGGGCGGGATTTTGCCGAAGAAGCGTGTGCGCAAGCGCGTGACGGTCGCTGAGGCGCGGCGCATGTTCGCGCAAGAAGAAGAGCAGAAGCTGATCGACATGGATGCGGTGAAGCGCGAAGCGCTGCGCCGCGCCGGCGAAAACGGCATCATCTTCGTCGACGAGATCGACAAGGTTGCCGGTCGCGACGGCCGTCACGGCGGCGGGCCGGACGTGTCGCGCGAAGGCGTGCAGCGCGATATTCTGCCGATCGTCGAAGGCTGCACCGTCAACACGAAGTACGGGCCGGTCAAGACGGATCACGTCCTGTTCATCGCCGCGGGAGCCTTCCACACGACCAAGCCGTCCGATTTGATTCCGGAGCTGCAGGGCCGCTTCCCGATCCGCGTCGAGCTCGATTCGCTCACCGCTGCCGACTTCGAGACGATTCTCACGCAGCCGAAAAACGCGCTGATCGAGCAATACAAACAGCTTCTCGCGGTCGAGAACGTGCAGCTCGAGTTCACGTCCGACGCGATCGCCGAGATTGCGAAGATCGCAAGTCAGGTGAATGACGTCACCGAGAACATCGGCGCCCGCCGCCTGCACACGGTGCTCGAGCGCTTGCTCGAAGACATCAGCTTCGACGCCCCGGACAAAACCGGTGACGTCACGATCGACGCCGCGTACGTCAACGACAAGCTCGCAACGATCGCCGGCAACACTGATCTTTCGGCTTATATACTCTAGCGGTATTGTCTGGCGCACGTTCGATTGTTGCGGCTGTCCGATTTCGCGCAAAGGGCCGCCTCATTGCAAGAATCCCATGCATGTCAAGGTGTGCGGAGTCGAACCACGCGCCGCGCAGCCGCGGGT
>JBOHTT010000393.1:0-5058 GCA_050733775.1 Vulcanimicrobiaceae bacterium | reverse complement strand
AGATTACACCGTCTTTCCGAAGTTGCGCGAGACGCTCGTCACTCAGGCCCAGCTCGCCTCGAAGAATCGCGTCGGTGTGTTCGCCGAGGAGCGGCGGTGGAAGGCGGTATTCGACGGGCGTGCGCGACAGGCGCACCGGATTCGCGACGACTTGCACGGGCTCGCCCGAGCCCAGCCGCATGTCCCGCACGACTTCCCGCGCTTGAATCTGCGGATCGGCGAAGACGTCGGAAAGCTTGTTGATCGGGCCGCCGCCGATCGACTGCCCTTCGAGCTGCGCCGTCCACCACGCGGTCGGGTGCGACCGCATGACCGGCGCCAGCGTGTCCGTGACGAGCTTGCGATTCCCCACGCGCGCCGCGTTGCTCGCAAAGCGCTCGTCCGCCAGCAGATGCTCGAGGCCGAAGGCCTTGCAGAAACGGTCGAACGTCGGGTCGTTCGCGATCGAGAGCATCACGTAGCCGTCGGCTGTTTGAAAGACTTGATACGGCACGATGTTAGGATGCTGGTTGCCGAGGCGCGGCGGATTCTCGCCGGTCGCGAGGTAGTTCATTGCCTGGTTTGCCAGCGTCGCGACGTGCGCGTCGAGCATACCGATGTCGACGTGCTGGCCTTCGCCGGTCGCATCGCGATGACGCAGTGCCGCGAGGATCCCGATGCAGCCGAACAATCCCGCGAAGAGATCTGCCATCGGCACGCCGACTTTCTGCGGCTCGCCGTCCGGCTCGCCCGTCAAACTCATGATCCCGCCCATCGCTTGGATCAGACTGTCGTATCCGGGCCGCGTCGCGTACGGACCGTTTTGTCCGAAGCCGGTGATCGAGCAGTAGACGAGCCGCGGAAAACGCGACGCGACTTGCCTGTAGCTGAGGCCGTAGCGATCGAGTCCGCCGACTTTGAAGTTCTCGACCAAGATGTCGCAACGCTCGAGCAATCTCAGCGCGATCTCTTGGCCTTCGGGTTTTGCGAGGTCGAGCGTCAAAGACCGCTTATTGCGGTTCGTCCCGACGAAGTACGCGCTCTCCTTCGTCCCCTCGATGTACGGCGGCGCAAAGCCTCGCGTGTCGTCGCCGCTGCCCGGCTTTTCGATTTTAATGACGTCCGCGCCGAGATCGCCGAGCATTTGCACGCAGCTCGGCCCAGCCAACACCCGCGTCAAATCGAAGACTTTCAGTCCCTTTAGCGGTCCCACCCTTATGTCATCCCGAGCGTAGGCGCAAAGCGCCGTAGTCGAGGGACCGCGACAATGTCATTGGGCGAAGATAATCTCGGCCTACGGAAATTCCTCTGTGGTTCGACTCCGCGCCCGTGCGGGCGCTCCGCTAACCATGACACGGTGGCGCCTACGCTCGGGATGACACCCAGGTGCGTACGGTGTCGATCTTCGTGGCGAGATAATCGTAAAAGCCGCCGTGGAGGATGAACTCCTTGCGCAGCGGGTCGAGGTCGAAGCGCGCGAGCTCTTTGCCGTCCTTGCGAACGACTTGCGTATCGACGTCGATTTCCAGCTGCGTCGCGTTCAAGCACTGCTCGAAGGCGGCACGATCTTCAAGCACGATCGGTACGACGCCGTTCGTGTAGCAGTTCTCGTGAAAGATGCGGGCAAACGACGGCGCGATTACCGCGCGAATTCCCCAATCGGCGAGCGCCCACACCGCATGCTCGCGCGAGCTGCCGCAGCCGATGTTGTCGCCGGCAACTAAAATCTTGGCGTCGCGATGCGCTTCGAGCACTTTGAGATAGCCCGTGCCCTCGAAGAGATATTTTCCGAAGCCTTGCTTGCTGATGAGCGTCAGATATTTCCCGGGGAACATCTGATCGGTATCGATATTGTCGTGCGGCAATGCCACGACGCCCCCGGCGACGATCATAATTCGTCGGGCGTTCCGATGCGGCCGAGAATCGCGCTCGCAGCAACGACGACCGGCGTCGCGAGGTGCACGCGGCCGCCTTGTCCCATGCGGTTGCGGAAATTACGATTGGTGCTGGAGATGACGCGCATGCCCGGCGCGATGATGCCCATCGACATTCCGAGACACGGCCCGCACGACGAATGCGTCCACAGCGCGCCGGCATCTTGGAAGATATCGTGCAAGCCCTCGCGTTCGGCTTGGCGTTTCACGGCCTGCGAGCCGGGCGTCACGATCGTCGGCACGGCTACTTTTCGATCTTTGAAGATTGCCGCGGCCGCGCGCAAATCCGAGATGCGCGCGTTCGTGCAGGAGCCGACGAATGCCTGATCGATCGCGATCTCGCGCATCGGCGTTCCCGCTTGCAATCCCATGTACGCCAAGCTGTCGGGATCGCCGTCGGTCGGAACGCAGCCGTCGATCGGCACGGATTCGCCGGGGTTGGTGCCCCACGAAACGACTGTGCGAATCTTGGATGCGTCGATGTCGACGACGCGCTCGTATTGCGCGCCGGCATCGGCTTGCAGCGTGCGCCAGTAGGTGGCTTTCTTTTCGAAGGGGTCGCCCTTCGGTTGCGCTTCGCGTCCGCGCAAATATTCGATCGTCGTTTCGTCCGGCTCGATCATGCCGGTGGTCGCGCCGGCCTCGATCGCCATATTGCAGAGCGTCATGCGCTCTTCCATCGAGAGCGCGCGAATCGCCTCGCCGTGATACTCGAGCACGCAACCGGTTCCGCCCTTGAAACCGAGCGTCGAGATGACGGTCAGCGCAAGATCTTTGGCCGTCGCGCCTTGCTGCAAGCGGCCGTTCACATTGATGCGAATGACCTTCGGCTTTTGCTGGATGATGCAGCCGGAAAGCATCGCGCCGCCCTGGACGCTCGAGCCGATGCCTTGCGCGTATGACCCGAACGCTCCGTGCGTGCACGTATGCGAGTCGCCGCAAATCAAAGTCGTTCCCGGCTCGACGTAGCCGCGCTCCGGCGTGACGACGTGACAAATCCCGTTGTTGCCGACATCGTAGAACGTCAGGCCCTGACGTTTTGCCCATTGCCGCAGCGCTTGGGCTTGTATGGCGGTTTCCGTATCTTTCGCCGGCGAGACGTGATCGTTGATCGCGACGATTCGCGACGGCTCGAAAAGACGATCGCCGAAGCGCTCCGCGATTTCCGCGGCGGGCTGCGGCGTCGTGATCTCGATCGCGATGATGCGATCGACGTAGAGCAGGGCGTTACCGCCCGGGAGCTCCTCGACGACGTGTGAATCCCAGACTTTTTCGAAGAGCGTTTTGGCCATTACGAGACGGCTGCGGTCTCCTTTTCACGCGGCATCCACGGCATCATCGCGCGCAAGCGGCGTCCGATCGCTTCGATCGGATGGGCTTGACCTTTCTTGCGGAATTCGGTAAAGCGCGGTTTACCTGCGGCGTGCTCGCCAACCCACTCTTGCGCGAATGCGCCGCTGCGGATGTCCTCGAGAATCTTGCGCATGGCTTTGCGCGTGTCGTCGGTGATGATTTTCGAGCCGCGCGTGTAGTCGCCGTACTTCGCCGTGTTGCTGACGCCGTTACGCATCCCTTCGATGCCGCGCTCGTAGATGAGATCGACGATGAGCTTGAGCTCGTGGCAGCATTCGAAATAGGCCATCTCCGGCGCGTAGCCCGCTTCGACGAGCGTTTCGAATCCGGCGTGAACGAGTGCCGAGACGCCGCCGCACAGCACCGTCTGCTCGCCGAAGAGATCGGTCTCGGTCTCTTCCGAGAACGTCGTTTCGATGATGCCGGCTTTCCCGGCGCCGATCGCGACGGCGTAGGCGAGCGCGATGCCGCGCGCGTTGCCGGCAGGATCTTGATGAATCGCAATCAGCGACGGCGTGCCGCGGCCCGCTTCATACTCCGAGCGCACGAGACGTCCCGGCGCTTTCGGCGCAACCATGAAGACGTTCACGCTCGGCTTCGGCACGATCGTTCCGAAGCGAATCGCAAAGCCGTGCGAGAACCCGAGATATACGCCGTCTTTGAGGTTCGGCGCGATGTCGCGCGCGTAGATCGCCGGCTGCTCCTCATCGGGGATGAGGACCATCACGACGTCCGCGCCTTTCACGGCGTCCGGAATCGTCTTGGCGTTCAGGCCGTGTGCCTTGACCTTGTCCCAGGTCGACGAACCCTCGCGCAATCCGACGACGACGTCGAGGCCCGAATCCGCAAGGCAGCGTGCTTGCGCGTTGCCTTGGCTGCCGTACCCGATGACGGCGATGCGTTTTTTGGCAAGGACGCTCGTGTCGGCGTCTCGATCGTAATAGGCTTGCACGAATACTCCTAGTCTCTCTTACGTAAAGCTCGTCATGATCGCGTTGCTCGCGAATTCGCGGCCGGCGTGATGATCGCCCGATGCCGGAACCTCTTCCAAGCGACCAGGCGGCCGGATGAGTGAAGCACCGGTCGCCTCTTGCGCGAGGCCGACCAATTCGCCGTCCGCGACGACTCTCCGCGTCTGCGCGAGCTTGGCAAACGCATCGAGGAATCGCTTCTCGGCGGCGCGGTCGAACACGAAGCCGATGTCGCGCGCGCGCGACAAGATCGCGTGCTTTCCGGAATTGCGCGACAGCGAGAACTTCGTCTCGTCGACGCCGACCGACTGCGGATCGATGATCTCGTAGGTGCCTTTATGCTTGAGGATGCCGTCCTGATGGATGCCCGACTCATGCATGAAGGCGTGGGCGCCCACAATCGCTTTGTTCTTCTGCACCGGCATGCGCGTCGACCGTGCCACTTGCTGCGAGATGCGCTGCAGATTGCTCGTATCGAAGCGCGTATCGAGATGATACGCATCTTTGCGCACGCGCAACCCAACGACGACTTCCTCGAGCGAGCAGTTTCCGGCGCGCTCCCCGATGCCGTTGATCGTGCATTCGACTTGTCGCGCTCCGGCAACGACAGCCGACAGTGCGTTCGCGACGGCGAGCCCGAGATCGTCGTGCGTGTGGACGCTGATGACGGCGTTTTCGATGCCGTCAACGTATTTTGTCAGATAGCTCATGAGCTCGGCGTATTCGTGCGGGGTTGTGTAGCCGACGGTGTCGGGCACGTTGATCGTCGTCGCGCCGGCTTTGATCGCTGCGCTGAACACGCGCACGAGGAAATCCCAATC
>JBOHTT010000392.1:0-11327 GCA_050733775.1 Vulcanimicrobiaceae bacterium | reverse complement strand
GCTCAAAGAGGAAGTCGACGAAGAAGACATCGCCGAGATCGTCAGCAAGTGGACCGGAATTCCGGTGACCAAGCTGCTCGAAGGCGAAATTCAAAAGCTGCTCAAGCTCGACGAAGAGCTGCACCAGCGCGTCATCGGGCAAGACGAAGCGGTCACGGCGGTTGCGGAAGCCATCGTGCGTGCGCGCTCGGGCCTGTCCGATCCGAATCGGCCGATCGGTTCGTTCATTTTTCTCGGACCGACCGGCGTCGGTAAGACCGAGCTGGCGCGCGCGCTCGCGGAATATTTGTTCGACGACGAGCGCAACATGATTCGCATCGACATGTCCGAGTACGGCGAGCGACATTCCGTCGCGCGCATGATCGGCGCGCCGCCGGGCTACGTCGGCTACGACGAAGGCGGCCAGCTCACGGAAGCCGTGCGCCGCAAGCCGTTTTCCGTCGTGCTGTTCGACGAAATCGAAAAAGCGCACCCTGATGTCTTCAACGCCTTCTTGCAGATCTTGGACGAAGGACGCCTGACGGACGGTCAGGGCCGGCTCGTCGATTTCCGCAACACCATTCTGATCATGACCTCGAATGTCGGAAGCACCCGCATTCTCGACTATCATGGCGGCACCGGTGACGCCGCGTATGCGGTCATGCGCGCGACGGTGCTCGACGAATTGCGTCAGCACTTCCGTCCGGAATTCTTAAACCGTGTCGACGAAACGGTCGTGTTCCACGCGCTCACGGAAGACGATCTGCTCAAGATCGTCGAGATTCAAGTGGAGCGCGTGCAGCGCCGCCTCGACGACCGTCGCATCAAGCTCGAGCTTTCAGATGCTGCAAAGCACCATCTCGTGAAGGTCGGCTACGATCCGGCGTACGGCGCGCGCCCGCTGAAGCGGACGATTCAGAAAGAGCTGGAGACGCCGCTCGGGCGCAAAATTCTCGCGGGCGAGATTCGCGACGGTCAAACCGTGAGCGTCGGCTACGACGAGAATCGCGGCGAGCTCACCTTCGCCGTGATTCCGACCACTGTTGCAGAGATCGTTCGCGCTTAGCCGAGGGGCGGAGCAAGCCTCCGCCTAAGCATTAACCATGGACTCCGGTGCAATCAGCATCAGAGGTTTCGATCCGGCGCACGTCAAGGTCGTGCGCAAGGGCGAGACGATTTTTCTGAGCGGCTCGGAGGGGCACCACATGTACGTGGTCCTCGATGGTCAAGTTCAGATCGAAGTCGACGGCCGCGTCGTCGATCGCATCATCGCCGGCGGCATCTTCGGCGAGATGGCGCTCGTCGACAACCACCCGCGCTCCGGCACGGCAGTCGCCGTGACCGACGCGAAACTCCTCCGAATGGACGAGAAAGAGTTCCTCAAGCTCGTCGGCGACTCGCCGGCGTTCGCGCTCAAGGTCATGCGGACGATGGTCGAGCGGCTCCGCCGCGCCAACGCCGCCCCCGAGGCCGCCGCCGGCTAAAACTTGACAGCCGCGACGGCTGCCTGGTAAGGTCGGAAGACCGTATGCAATCGAACGGCCTTCTTCTTGTCGTCGTCCTTATTAGCCGGCCCGTCGGGATCGGATGAGGTTGACGCGCGCAAGGTAAGCTCGAAAGCACCAAACGCAAAGTACCCTCGCCGATCCGGCGGGGGTTTTCGATTTTTCTAGGGAGTTCCAATGTCCGCCGCACCCAAACTGGGGCCCGCAAACGAGAAAACCGGCTCGCAAATCGTCCTCGATGCCTTGGCCGATGAGGGCGTCGACGTCATCTTCGGATATCCGGGCGGAACGATCATGCCGGTCTACGACGCGCTCTTCTCGGAGCGGCGGATGCAGCACGTACTGGTGCGCCACGAACAGGGCGCCGCGTTTGCCGCGGGTGGCTACGCGCGCTCTTCCGGCCGCGTTGGGGTCGCGATGGCGACATCCGGCCCCGGCGCGACCAATCTGCTCACGGGCTTACTCGACGCGAATATGGACTCCGTGCCCGTCGTTGCGATCACGGGACAAGTGCGCTCGCAATTGATGGGCAGCGACGGTTTTCAGGAAGCCGACGTGACGTCGATGGCGCAGCCCGCGACGAAACGCGCGTTTTTGGTCCGGCGGATCGACGACATTTACCGCACCGTGCGCGAGGCGTTCTCGATTGCGCGCGGACCGCGGCCGGGCGCGGTTCTCGTCGACATTCCAACCGACGTGCTCAAGGCAAAAACGGTCGTGCGATACGAGCACGGCGAGTCGACCGAGATAGCGCCGCCCGCGGCAAACGAAGCGCAGATCGAAGCCGCGGCGCGTCTGCTCGCATCGGCGCGACGTCCGCTCGTCATCGCGGGCGGTGGCGTGAAGAGCGGCCGCGCGGTAGCGGCGTATCGCGAGCTCTTACGGCTTCTCGGCGCACCGCACACGGCGACCATCAACGCGCTGGGTTGTCCCGATCCGGGCGATCCGAATTTTCTCGGCATGCTGGGCATGCACGGGACGAAACGCGCAAATCGCGCAGTCAACGCATGTGACGTGATCTTGGCGATGGGAATGCGCTTTGACGATCGCGTTACCGGACGCGTCGACAAGTTCGCGCAGCAAGCCGAAATCATTCATTTTGAAATCGATGCCAGCGAATTCGGCAAAGTCGTCGATCCGACAGTGGGCGTGCACGGATGTCTCGGGGAAACGCTTCCCGCACTCGTCAATGCACTACGCCGCGAGCCGCCGCGTTCGTACGCGAAATGGTTCGCCGAATTGGAAACGTTCTCGAGCGCGCTGCCGGTCGACCGTTCAGAAGACGGACATCTCTCGGCAACGACGGTGCTCGATCGCTTCTTCGATAAGGCGCCGCCGAACATGATCGTGACTACCGACGTCGGCCAGCATCAAATGTGGGCCGCGCAACGTCAGCGCGTCGATGGTCCGCACCGCTTCATCACGTCGGCGGGACTCGGAGCCATGGGTTTCGGTTTCCCCGCCGCAATCGGTGCGAAAATGGCAAATCCGAAAGCTACCGTGGTGGCAATTGTGGGCGACGGCGGTTTTCAAATGACGATGAACGAGATGACGACGATGATGCGCGCGCAGGCGCCCGTCAAGATCTTGCTGATCGACAACCAGCGACTGGGCATGGTGCGTCAGTGGCAGCATCTCTTCTACGAACGTCGCTACAGCGCAACCGATCTCTCGGACAATCCGGACTTCACGCTGATCGCGAAGGCGTGCGGCGTTCCCGCGCGCGTCGTTTCGCGGCTTGAAGATCTGGACGAGGCGCTGACGTCGCTCTTTGCCGACGACGGGCCGATGCTGTTGCATTGCGCGTGCTATCCGCACGAGAACGTCTGGCCGATGATTCCGGCCGGCGCCGCGCTCGACGAGCTCATCGAAGCCGAACCGGTGAAAGCATGAAGGTCGAGATCGACGCCACAGACGGCCGGGTCTTGGCGCGGGTGATCAATCTCGCGGCGCGGATCGGTTGCATGGTGGAGCGCTGCGAGATGGCTCAAAACGAAGACGGAGCGCGAATCGTTGCCGAATTCAGCGGCGACCAGCAGCAGCTCCGTCGTCTTGGCGGCCAGCTTTCGCGCATGCTCGACGACGAGCGCGCGCACGCGAGGTTTTGCACGGTCTAACGCCAAGCCCGTCTCTATGAAAAGTATGTCACGCGGGCGCTTTGTTGCGTCCACCGCGGTTGCTACCGCGTTCAGCAGCATAGCGATTCTCCCGAAGGGCGTCCGCGCCGCTGCAAAATTCAACTACAAATACGGCAACGATCAGACCGACATCTCGCCGCTCACGCGCCGCACGCTCGAGATGTGGCAAGCGGTCGAAAAAGAGACGAACGGCCAGCTCGCCGTACAAACGTTCCCGAACAGCGTACTCGGCGGCGATTCTCAGATGATTACGCAGCTGCGCTCCGGCGCGCTGCAATTCCTCACCGAACCCGGCGCCCTAATGCAAGGCGTCGTGCCGGAAGCCGCGATCGACGGCGTCGCGTTTGCCTTCAAAGACACGAAGCAGGCGTTCGCGGCGATGGACGGCGATCTCGGGGCATTCGTCATCTCGGCGATGGCGAAAAAGAACGTCGTCTGCATCCCGCATCCGTTCGACAACGGCTTCCGTCAGATTACGGCCAACAAGCCGATTCATAGCGCGACCGACGTTGACGGGCTGAAGATTCGCGTGCCGGCAACGGCGATTTTCGTCGATATGTGGAAGAGCCTCGGCGCGTCGCCGACACCCATCAACGTCAGCGAGCTCTACAGCTCGCTCCAGACGCACATCGTCGAAGCGGAAGAGAACGCTCTCATCAACATCGAGCAATCGAAGCTGTACGAAGTGCAGAAGACGCTGAATTTCGACAATCATGCGTGGTCGTGCTGGTGGATGCTTTCCAACAACGATGCTTGGAACGCGCTCGGCCCGGACATTCAGAACGTCGTCAAGCGCAACGTCGGCAAGTATGCGGTTCTGCAACGCCAAGACTTCGCCAAGCTCGATCAGTCGCTACGCGGCAAGCTGCAATCGCAGGGCATGAGCGTGTATCAGGTCGACGTTCCGAGCATGAAAGCCCGGCTCGGCCCCTACTACACGAAGTGGAAGCAGCAGTTCGGCCCCGACGGGTGGGGGCTGCTCGAGAGGTACACGGGCAAGCTCGGCTAAGGCAGGGCCCTCCCCGGGGGCGGCCTTGCAAGTAAGTACTTGCACTCATGTGGGCATCGGAGTACACTGCGCATGCAAGTACTCACTATCATTCTCGGGGTAAATCGGAGACGTGGCTTTAGGAGACGGGGTCCTCCACCGGGGACTCGGCAGGGCTAGCAACCGCTTTCGCGCGTTGCTCGACGTCGAGCACCCCCCGGTCGCCCTCGTCACCATCACCGTCATGCTCGGCATGATCATGGCGATCATCGACTCGACGATCGTCAACGTCGCCCTCCAGACGATGGCCGGAAACCTGGGCGCGACGACCGATGAAATCGCCTGGGTCGTCACGGCCTACATCCTCGCCAACGTCGTGATCATGCCGCTGAACGGCTGGCTCACGGCGATGTTCGGGCGGCAGAAATACTACGCCACCAGCATCGCGTTTTTCACCGCCTCTTCGTTCTTATGCGGCATCGCAGGCTCGCTGCCGCTTCTCGTGATCTTCCGCGTGCTGCAAGGCATCGGCGGCGGGGCGTTGCAGCCGACGGCGCAAGCGATTCTGTTCGAATCGTATCCACCCAATCGCCGGGGCAGCGCGATGGCGATCTTCGGCCTCGGCGCGATGGTTGGGCCGGCGATCGGCCCGGTACTCGGAGGGTACATCGTCGACAACTTCAGCTGGCCGCTGATCTTTTTCATCAACATTCCGATCGGCATCTTGGCTTTCGCGATGACGTTCTTGTTCATTCGCGACCCGGCGTACATCGAGAAGCCGAAAGGCGGCATCGATTGGAACGGCCTCGTCCTGATGACGGTCGGCCTCGCCGCGCTGCAGTACGTGCTCGAGCGCGGACAGCGCGAAGATTGGTTCAGCTCGGGCTCGATCGTGCTGCTGACGCTGATCTCGGTCACCGCGCTCGTCGTCTTCGTCGTGCAGCAGGTTCGCGCGAAAAATCCCATCGTCGATCTCGCCGTTTTCCGCTCGCGAACGTTTTCCGCCGGCAACGTCATCGGCATCGTCAGCGGCTTCGGTTTGTTCGGGCTCAATTTGATCTTGCCGTTGTTCATGCAGTCCGCTCTTGGCTTCACACCGTTGCAAGCCGGCGTCGCGCTCTTACCGGGTGCGATTGCGACGGCACTCTCGATGCCGATTGCCGGACGCTTCGTCAATAAAGTCGATCCTCGCATAATGATCGCGTGCGGGATCACTATTTTCGGCACAGCGTCGTGGTGGATGGGCGGTCTCGATCAATACTCGGGCTATTGGGATATCTTCTGGCCGCGCGCGCTGCAAGGCTTTGCGCTCGGCTTCCTGTTCGTTCCACTCTCGACGGCGACGCTTTCGGACATCCCGCGCGGCGAAATCGCAAGCGCCAGCGGACTGTACACGCTTTTGCGGCAGCTCGGCGGAAGTCTCGGCATCGCGATTCTTGCTACGATGCTCGAGCGACGCACCGACTACGTGCAAAGCTCGCTCGCCGGTAACGTCACGCTCGGTTCAACCGCGGTCCGCGACTATCTCACCAACCCCGCGACGCACGCCGGGGCGCTGCAGCATCTCAACGCGATGGTGCAGCAAAATGCCAACGTGATCGCATATGACTATCTGTTCCGTCTCTCGGCGATTCTGTTCTTCCTGTCGTTGCCGACGTTGCTGCTGCTGCGTCCGCCCAAGCACCGCGGCGGCACGATCCCGGTGGGGGAGTGAGCTAAACCGCTTTTTGCTCGCGTTTGCGCGCGCGCAGGCGGTCGGTTTCGCTGAGCATCCGTTTGCGCAGGCGAATCGATTTCGGCGTGACTTCCACGAGCTCGTCGTCTTCGATGAACTCGATGGAACGCTCGAGCGTCATCTCTTCCGGCGGCGGGAGCTTGATGTTTTCGTCTGACCCGGCGGCGCGCATGTTGGTGAGTTTCTTGGCGCGCACGACGTTGAGCGCGACGTCGTAGTCGTCGTTGGCGCGTCCGGCGATCATGCCCTCATAGACTTGCGTGCCGGGGCCGATGAAGAAGCGTCCGCGCTGCTCGAGGCCCATGAGCGCATAGCCCGTTGCGACGCCGGTTTCGCTGGCAACCAGCACGCCGACGCTGCGTCCGGGAATCTCGCCCGCGAGCGGCAAGTGCTCGTAGTAGGTGTGCGACATCACGGCGGTCCCGCGCGAGAGCGTCAACAGCTCGCCTCGTAGCCCGAAGATCGCGCGCGTCGGCATGACGTATTCGAGCCGGCGCACGTCGCCCATGACGAGCATGTTCTTCATATCGGCGCGGCGCTTGCCGAGCGCTTCGATAACCGGGCCCGCGAATGCGTCGGCGACGTCGACGACGACCCACTCGACCGGTTCCATCCGCGTCCCGTTTTTCTCGGTGATGATGACGCGCGGCTTGCTGACCGCCAGCTCGTAGCCTTCGCGGCGCATCGTTTCGATCAGAATGGAGAGATGCAGCTCGCCGCGGCCGCGCACTTCGAAAGTGTCCGCCGAATCCGTTTCGGAGACGCGCAGCGCTACGTTGCTTTCCAATTCGCGCATGAGCCGTTCGCGGATCTGACGCGACGTGAGATATTTGCCCTCGCGTCCGGCAAACGGAGAAGCGTTGACGGAGAAAAACATCGCGACGGTCGGCTCGTCGACCGCGACGGCCGGAATCGCTTCGGGCTGCGCGGCGTCAGCGAGGGTGTCGCCGATGTTGATGCCTTCGATGCCGCTGACGGCGACGATATCGCCGGCTTCGGCCGCCGGAATCTCGATGCGCTCGAGTCCGGCAAAAGCCAAGAGTTTCGTGAGACGATGCCCCGTCTCAACGGCGCCGCTGCGATCGACTTTTGCGATCGGCTCGTTGAGCGATGCCGAGCCGCGAAATACGCGCCCCACGCCGATGCGGCCGACGTACGGATTGTGATCGATGGCAGACACCAGCATCTGGAACGGGCCGACTTCCGCGGGCGGTGTCGGAATGGCGCGTACGATCGTTTCGAAGAGCGGTGCGAGGTCGGTGCTCTCGTCGTCCAGCTCGCGACGTGCGATGCCCGCTTTCGCGTTCGTGTAGATCACCGAGAATTCGGCTTGCTCGTCGGTTGCGCCTAAATCCAAAAAGAGGTCGAAGACTTCGTCAACGACTTCCTTTGGGCGCGCATCTTTGCGATCGATCTTGTTGATGACGACGATCGCCCGCAAATCCAGCTCGAGCGCCTTACGTAAGACGAAACGCGTTTGCGGCATGACGCCTTCCGCCGCATCCACGAGCAGCAGAACGCCCTGCACCATCTGCAGCACGCGCTCCACCTCGCCGCCGAAATCGGAGTGACCCGGCGTATCGACGAGGTTCAGCTTGATGTCGCGATAGTGGATCGCCGTATTCTTGGCGAGAATCGTGATCCCGCGCTCGCGCTCGAGGGGATTGGAGTCCATCACCCGAGCCTCGACTCGCTGCCCTTCGCGGAAAACGCCGCTTTGACGTAGCATCGCATCGACGAGCGTCGTTTTTCCGTGATCGACGTGCGCGATGATCGCGACGTTCCGAATATCAAGCCGAGTGGACATCAAACCTTCCTAGAACTGCGCCGGCGCCCCGAAGGTTGCACGTCCCGCTGCTCGTTTGCCGCGACCAGCTCGCGCATTCGCGGATGCTCCTCGCCGGTTTGCTTCGACCACTCTTCGAAGGTCGGAAAGTCCGGAATCTTCGCGCCGGCGATATAAAGGAAATAATATGCGCCGAAGGTCTTGCTGAGAAACTTGAAGCGTTTGCTGACGTCCTTTGCCGCATCCGCGTAGAGTTTGAAGGAATCGAGCCACGCGCGAACCGAGCCGTGCTCGCGTTCGATCGCGAGCAGCGCTTTGGCGTTCTCGACCGTTGCCGCGATCTTTCGCTCGCTGCGCAGGAGCTGTGGATTCTCGGCGAGCTGCCGGATCGTAAATTCGTCGAATGCGGCAACCTTCGCGAGATCGAAGCGGCAAAACGCTTCTTCGAATGCGTCCCACTTGGCGTCGATGAACGCCCACGATAGTCCGGCCGAAAAAACCGCGCGCGAAATTATATCGAGGTAGTCGCCGGGCTCCCTTGGCCTAATGTAGCGTGGGCGCGACACTCAGCTGACAAGTATTTGTGGCACTGGTGTCCGGCGGGTTCGGGAAGACGATCTGAATCGGCCCCACACCGAGCACCGCGTACACATCCATTTCCGCAAGGTTCGGGAAAATCGGCGAACTGTCGGTGAGCTTGAACTCGACGACGTTATTGTACGTTCCGGCCGGAACGGTAAGCGATGCCAGCGTTTGCACGTACACGGCGCTCATCGTTCCCGTGACGGGCGCTTGGAACGTCGATGCGGTCGGAGCGTTGGCAATGAGCGTCGGGCCAAATTCCAAACCTGCCGGACTAACCGTCGTCGTACTTGCGCCGACGATCCAGCCGGATACGTTTGTGTTGCCGATACCGTCGGTCGATTCGATTGCCGTGATTGCCGACGGAAATTCCGCGGTCACGGTCAGCGTGTCGTTGAATTGATTGCCGTTTGTTGCGACGTTCTTCATCGCCGTTCCGGTCGTGCAGCCAAATGACCAGCTGTCGCCGTTTGCAAGCGGTTGGTACGCGCTGGGAATCGGCGACGGCGTGCCCGCGCTTGCCGTTGGAAGGGGCGTGCAACCGGAGCACGGTGCAGCTGTGATCGGCGACGCAGTTGGACTCGTAAGTACAGAGGTCCCGTTTTTGCTGCACCCGGCCGCTGCTGCGAGTGCGATTCCGACGAACAAAAGCGGTATAAGGACACGCATGAACGGCATCGCGGGCAGGTTACGGGACAGCATAGCGCCCCCCTGCCAGAATCTCTTACACAGGTTGGAGGTCGCGGGATTGGCGGCGCTGCTTGCGCTGGCCGCCGGCGGCGCGGCGGCTTTTGCAGCAAGCTCGCAAGATCGCGATTTTCTTCAGGCGGCAATGCAGGACAATGCGGATTTCCGGACGCTGTCCAGCTTGGCTATGCAGAAGATTAAAAATCCGAAAGTGCGCGCACTCGCGCAAACGATCTCCCAGCAAACGGATAGCAGCGACACCGTCGTAAAGCGCGAAGCGCGCCAACAAGACGTGAAGGCGCCGGGCACGCTCTCACCGCGGGCGTCCGATCAATATGGCCGCATACAAGCGCAAAACGGCAACGAGGCGGCGGACGAGTTCTTGCGCGACGTCGCAATCGACGCTCGCATCAGCGCCTACGATTTCTCATCGGAGGCGCAGTCCGGAGCCACGCCCGCGCTAAAGCGACTGGCGTCACAACGAGCGGCGGAGCTGGACCGAATCGCGCAGGAAGCCGACTCGCTGCGGGGCGGTTTGCGGTAGCGTCTTAACCGGAGCCTGGCACGACCGAAGGGGAAACGAGCGGCCCGTCGCCGCACAATACCCGTTCGGAGGCAATGGCGTTTGCCCACGGCCAAAATCCTGCGGGTCGGTGGTCAAGATGCTGACAATCGGGCCCTAGAAGCGCTATTGAAGGGAGCAGCTATCGGCGAGCTCAGCTTTGCTGCGCCCGCGGATGCACTGACCGCGATCAATGGCCGTGCCGTCGACGTGCTGCTGCTCGATCTCATGCAATCGAGCGGTGACGTGCTCAAGCTGTTGCGCGCCGCCGCACCGACAGATGAAGCCACCGCGAAAACTTCCGTGATCGTGACCGCGCCGGCGACCGCGAACGATCGCATTCAATCGTGCCTGCAATACGGTGCGGAAGATTACATCATCACGCCGATCGATCCAAAGATGCCGCTCTTGACGACTCGGCGGATATCCCTGTCGTTGCAGCGCAAGCATCTGAGTGGTTTCGGCCTCAAAGTGCACTCCACAGCGACCGAACTCGACCAGACAGCGATTCTGGAAGTCTCCAACGACGTGATGATGCGCTTTGTGCCGCGCGAATTTCTCGACAACCTCGACAAGAAGTCGCTGACCGAAGTAAGGCTGGGCGATCACGTCCAGCGCGACATGACGGTGTTCTTCTCGGACATCCGCGATTTTACGTCGCTATCCGAGAAGATGACGCCTCAAGAGAACTTCAAGTTCCTCAATTCGTATCTCAAGAACGTCAATCCGATCATTCGCGCGCACAAGGGGTTCATCGACAAATACATCGGTGACGCAATCATGGCGCTGTTCCCGAACGATCCGGACGACGCATTGCTCGCGGGCGTCAACTTGCAGAAGGCGGTCTTCAAATACAATCAAGGACGGCGCCTTGCTGGTTACGTTCCGATCTCGATCGGTATCGGTATCCATCGTGGCGATCTGATTCTCGGGACGATCGGCGAAGACGAACGCATGCAAACGACGGTTATCGCCGACGCCGTAAACGTCGCCTCACGGCTCGAAGGACTGACGAAAACCTATCGCGTCGGATTGCTCGTCAGCAGTACCGTGGTCGAAGGGCTTCAGCCGACCCATCCCTTCAAGCTTCGCCACTTGGGCGGCGTGAAAGCCAAGGGGAAAACCCAAAGCGTCGAGATCTACGAGTGCTACAACAACGATCCGGCCGAGCTGATCGAGCACAAAGACAAAACGCAAGACGCCTTCGACAGCGCAATGGCCGAGTTCCGTAAAGGGACGTTCCTGACCGCCGGTAAGATTTTCGGCCGCATCGCCGAGCTGCATCCCGACGACGCGCCGGCGGCATTCTTCCGCGACCGTTGCTCGCTCACGGTCGTCCACGAGCGCGGTCCGGGCGCCTGGGAC
>JBOHTT010000391.1:0-2396 GCA_050733775.1 Vulcanimicrobiaceae bacterium | reverse complement strand
ATCATGCCGCGACTGATAACAGGCTGATAACTAGCGATGGAAACTAAGGTCTTCAGCTTCCACCTCACGGATAACGGCGGCTTGTTTGAGGAGCTGGAGGGAACCGGATCGCCGCAGTCATTTGACTCCTATCGTGCCGCAGGTTGGCGTCCGATCCACTGGACCGATCTACTTAGCGGCACCACCGGTGTGCGTTACCTCGTGGTCATGGAGCGCGGTGACGATGAGTCAGGCGGCGGAACGGGCGAGCTCGAGAAAAACCTCCGCACGCTGAAGAAGCAGGGCCTGCTTTAAAGTCGCCGCCGTCAGGTAGCGTCGAGCGCGCCGGTAGCCTGAATCGATCTAGGTGCCGGCGGTGGTTATGGGTTTGATGAATCCCTCCGTACAAGAGGTGGCGACGCCTCTATTGACGGTCTGGCGATGGTTTACGGATGCTGGTCCACTGCCCGCAGACGGCGGCCCGCACGAGACGCTCCTTGCGATCGCCAGCGTTGCTGTAGTTGCATGGACCGCCGGCTTCATTGTGCGCGCTTGGTGGAAGAAAACGACGCTCGGGCTCGTCACGGCGATGGACGCGCTTCAGACGGCATTCGTGGGCGCACTAGTTGCGGCACTCGCCTCCCCGACAGCGCTCCGCGACGTCACATCCGCTTGGCTCATTTACTACGCGGTGATTTTCGTTCGATCATGGTGGTACGTCAGCGGTCCTAAAGATCGCGTTCCGCAAAAAAACAAATTGTATTTTGACATGCTGCGTGACGCTGACCACCGTCTCTGGGTCATACTCACCCTTCTTATATTGGTGCCGATCTCGATTGTTGCGGTGATACCGAATCGCGGGGTGGCGGCATGGTGTGCATTGTTCCTCACCTGGTATGGCTACCAGATCCTGTTGATTTACGTCTATCATGATGTCGTAGCTCAAGGCGCGCCAGTCGTGGATTCGCAAGCGACGGCGGCATCGACCACGCCTGCAGCGCCGCCATTGCCCTACGAGCAACTCTTACAGGCATTCAACGGTGCAGTGCTCGCGCTCGACTTTGAAAGGATTATGCGGGCTATCTTTGCCACGCAGTATGAAATACTGCTAGCCGCCGAAAGAGGAGGAAGCCTTAGTGCGTCGTCAGCGAGAACGCTTTACGATGCGTCAGGACAGGCCGTCGCGCAGATCCCATTCGAGCAATACATGTCGTTTCTGACGCAGCATGGACTGCTTGAGGTCTTCGTTGTCCAGACAGATCAGACGTACGTTTTCAACATCACGCAAAAAGGACGCGATTTTCTGGCTTACGCACGCCAGGCGAACACACAATCGCCGGCCGCGGCAACGCCGTCAGGATCAACAAAGCCCGCAACGGCACCTACGGTCGCAGATGGCGTTGCCGGTTCAAACGGTTCGTCGGACGCGCCTCAAACGGTCTGATTCTGAATTAGCTCGCACTAAGCCGGGTCCTAAACACGGCGCCGAATCTCGCCGCCGAGAGCACCGTCGATCCGAGCCGCGGCATCATCGAGCATGGATCGCGTGACGTGCGCATACAGATCCGCCGTCGTCGAGATCGTCGCATGACCCAGCGCCGTCGATACCGTCTTCAAGTCGACGCCGGCTTCAAGCGCCATCGACGCGAACGAGTGCCTCAGATCGTGAAGACGAATGTGCGGTGACCCGCATCTTTCAGGATCGACCAAAAGACGGTCCCGAAGCTGTCCGGAATCCACGCCTCCCCGCCGGCGCGGTCGAAGACGAGAGTCTCGGCGCTCGGCCACGGCAGCTGATCGCGAGAGAATCGTTCCGTCTGCTCCCGGCGATGCTGGCGTAGGCGTTCGACGACGAACGCCGGCAAGCTGATCGTGCGCCGTGATCGCTTCGTCTTCGGCTCCTTGAATCGCGTACGGCCGTCGACGTGCTCGATCGCACGGTTCACGGTCAGCGTCCCAGCGTTGAGATCGATGTCGCGCCATTGCAATGCGAGCAGCTCTCCGCGCCTCAGGCCGGTTCCGATAGCGGTGACGACGGCGGCCTCGATGGCGGTCCTTCGAAGGCGCGCAGTAGCGAAATGGCCCCACGGACATCGAGAGCGCGCATTTCCCTCCGCTCGACCGCCGGCGCTTCGGTCAGCTCGCATGGGTTCAAGGCGATGAGCCGCTGTCGTTTCGCTCGGTTGAGCGCGACGTTCAACGTCGCATAGATATGACGGACGGTGCGCGGGCTGATCCGATTGTCCCCACCCTCCTTCTTCCGACGACCATGCTCGGTGGACGACCACTTGAGCTTCGCCCGCTCGATGTGCGAGACATGGAGATCTGCAAGCCGGCAGTTACCGATCACCGAAATGATGTGTCGCCGAACGTGGTTATCGTATGCGTGCAGCGCCGCTGGTCGAACCTTGCTGCCC
>JBOHTT010000390.1:0-3424 GCA_050733775.1 Vulcanimicrobiaceae bacterium | reverse complement strand
GTCGATGGTGATCGTCTCTACCCAGTTCGTCTTGCGAATTTTAGACTTAGAACCCAGCTCGTTATTGAACGACGCCCAATTCGATTTATCGTAGATATAAAAGGGACGGCCGCCCTTGGATTCTTGGGCGAATGCAAACGGAAACACGCGAACGCGGCTCGCATCGTTCAGCGCAAGATTCCGCTGCAGGAGCTCGCGGTTGGATGGGGACGGCTCACACGCAAAGATGTGACCGCGCGTCGCCTTCTCGTTCTCGAGGAGAGCGTAATACCCGATGTTCGCTCCGATGTCGAGAACGACGTCGTCTTCTTTCAGCAGCGACTTGAGGACTTGGCACGCGAAACGCTCGCGCGCACCGTACAGAAAGAGATCCTTGGAGATTCCTCGGTCCTCGAGGTGCACGTACATCCGGTAGCCGTTGGTGCGAACCAAGCGGTATTTATCGCGGCTTAGCCGGCTTGCGGCATCGTAGCGCAGCGTGTCGTAGGTCTCGCGCGCGAGCAGTTTGCTGCGCAGGACCAGTTCGCTGAATTTTCGCTGTTTGACGTACGTGGAAGCCGACCGAATGTGTTGAATCACAGAGAAGAGGTCCCTCGCTCGCCCCTGGCAGGGACGGGCTCTCGCCTCGAACGTCTTTCCCCGACGATGGAAGCAGAAACGCGAGGCGGCGCGAAGGGCGATTCATGAAAATCCGCATAGCAGCGTTGGGAGCGCTCGTCTGCTTAGCAGCCGTGCAGGCACCCGGCAGCACGCAAACGACCTCTTCTACGGCTCGCGTTTCGATCTCGGGCTGGCATCTCGAATGCAACCCGAGCGGCGCCGCCAAGCTCGCGTGCCGCATTCTCAATCAGATCACGCAAACGCCCGGCGGCGCTTTGCTCTTAGGGTTCACGCTTAGTCAGGGCGCTAAGGGCGCTGTCGATTTGACGCTCCAAGTGCCGCTCGGAGCAGGGGTCAACTCCCCCGTGACGATCGGCATGCCCGGCGGCGCGACGGAAAACTTTCCGTTCGTGACGTGCTCGCAGCAAGGCTGCTTTGCTGCGGCGACCGTCGATGCGCCGCTCCTCTCGGCGATGCGCGCGGGCAAAGCGGAGATCCGCGCAACCTACACGCTGCTCGACAACAACCTAAGCCCGCACGGCGTAACGGTATCGCTGCCGCTCACCGGTTTCGCGGAGGTTTACGACAAGCTCAATACCTAGCGCTGCGGCTCGAACTTCCGACCCATCTGTTGCGACAGATCGACCGAGAACGTCGCGCTGTGCAGATGGTTGCTGAATTGGAACCCGCCGTTCAAGCGAAGGTTGAAGCCGTCTTTTCCGCTGACATCGATTGACGGCGCCACATTGAAGAGCGTACGGTCGATTGCGCTCGTGAACGGCAGCGCGAGGTAGTGCGGCGCGCCGTCTAATCCGGCCGTGTACGTCGCCTCATGGAAGCCGACGAAATGCGTCGCCCACACTTCGAGATGCGGACGAAGCTGCGCGTTGCGTGACGTGAACGTCCCGCCGATCTCAAAGCCCGGCTCCAGCGTCAAGAACGCATTCCCGGTCGGCGTCCCGATGAGATCGAGCGAGCCTGCGCCGGTCTCCGTGTTTGCCCCGATGTTCATGAACGTTCCGTTGACGCCCATGTAGGGTTTCGCATAGAAACCGCGGCCGAGAGAGAAGTCGCGCTCCGCACGCAATCCCGTATCGATAAAGGTGACGTTGTTGCCGCCTTCGGTCGAGGCGTTCGGGGTGGAAACTGCACCGTAACCGGTCGTACCGGAGGACGTCGATACCGACGAGCTCGGAAATGCGATGTAACGATGGGTTTGATACGTTCCCCAGCCGCCCGTGACCATGCCGGAGTACGTGATCCCGCTCGCGCCGGCGCGTTTCAGATCGGCGCCGAACATGAAGCGGTCTCCCCACATCGCCGACGATCCCGAGTACAAGTTATCGGTGGCATACGACAGGGCGCCCCCGAGCGACGTTCGCCCGTCGCCCACCGGGTTTTGGAAGCCCATCGAAATGCCTTGCGTGTTCTCGCTGTAGGTAACCGACGTCGTCGTTTCGTCTTGCAGCAGGTTCGTCTGTCCGATGCCGCCCCAGCTGCAGCCTTCCTTGACCGGCGCCGTGAAGGAGCTCTCGGGCGATTTGCAGCCGAGCAGCTGATGCGAGAAGTGCAGCGCACTAAGCAAGGTCGCCGCTTCCATCGGCGTGTAGCTCGCGGGCGTCAACGCGCGATACAGCGTGCTGAGCGATGACTCGTTGGGCGAATTGAAGATCTGCAACAGCATTCCGGCGAGCGCTTGCGACGAACCGTTCGACTGAATCGCAGCGATGTACTGACCGAATGCGCCCGTGTCGCCGGTAAGGGCGGGAGGCGAGAAGTTCACCACGTTTTGCAGCACGAGCTGTCCGTTTGCGCCCGGCTTAAGGTTGTATTGCGAGACAAACGAAACCGGCGCAATCAATTGGACCGCGGAGGCATCGGTTGTACCCGCTGCGTTGACGATGTTGAAATTGAACGTCCCCTGCTTCACCATGTTGGTGTTGAGCAGCGACAGATTGATCGTGCCGGCCATCGTCGCGTTGCCGGTGACGTTCAGCTTGTCGTACGTATAGGTGTTGTAATCGACGTCGACGGGCATCGTACCGGTCGCCGTCTGCACGAAATTGCCGGTAAGATTGGTCGTGCCGACGGTTCCGACGCCACCGAGTGTCAGCGTACCCGCATTGGTCAGCACGCCGCCGCTGTTGAGATTGACCGTCGGTCCAACCACGAACACCGCGCCTTGAGCGTTATTGATGAAGCCGGTGCCGTCGAGATCGACCGACCCGACCATCACGCCGTTGTTGTTCAGCGTCGTGACGCCGTTCGTGTGCGCGACCGCGGCGTAGCCGTTGATTCCTGCGAGCGTCGTGATGACGCCGTTGTTCGTGAGCGTGTTGTTCGTGCCGCCGAGCAGCAACACCGCAGCGCCGGTCTCGTCGTTGCTCGCGGTGCCGTTTGCGCCGCCGCCGACCACGACGCCGCTTTGCGCGAGCGTCACCGTAATATTGCCTTCGCCGCCCATCCCGTTGCTCTGCGCGACGATCGCGTTCGCATCGGGCGCCGCAACGTAGACGTTCCCGTTGACCGTCACGTCGACGTTGCCGGAGGCGCCGCTGCCTGCGGAGCTTTGCGCGAAGATGCCGTGCGCGCCGTCACCGGAGGTCGAGATCGTGCCGTTTTCGGTCACGCTGACGTTTCCGGCGTTGCCCGAACCGCCGACGCTGCCGGCGAAATCGAGCGATGATAGTCCGGGCAGCTCGTTGCCGAGCGTTCCGGCAAGTCCGCCGCCGCCTGCGACGCTTTGCGCGAAGATGCCGTCGGCGCCGCTTCCCAGCGTGACGATGTTGCCGGTGTTGCGTACCGTCACGTTGCCGCCGTTGCC
>JBOHTT010000389.1:0-4635 GCA_050733775.1 Vulcanimicrobiaceae bacterium | reverse complement strand
TGACTTCGGGACGCATCGGCATCGCCGCGCAGGCTGTCGGAATTCTTGCCGCGTGCCTCGACGCATCGGTTGCGTTCGCGAAAGACCGCCAAGCTTTCGGCAAGCCCATCGCCGCATTTGAAGGCGTGAGCTTCAAGATTGCGCGCATGGCAACGGATCTCGATGCGGCCCGGCTGCTGACGTATCGCGCTGCCGCGCTGCGCGACGCCGGTAAGCCGTTCGTCCAAGAAGCCAGCATGGCGAAACTCTTTGCATCGACCAAAGCACGCGAGCATGCTGCGGAAGCCGTGCAGATTCACGGCGGCTACGGCTACATGACCGACTTTCCGGTCGAACGTTACTACCGCGATGCGAAGATCACGGAAATCTACGAAGGCACCTCGGAAATCCAGCAGCTGATCATCGCCCGCAATCTTCTCGGGCGACTCGATTAAGAAGTCTTTGCGGGCAGAAGCTCCCGGATGACGGAAATCAGCTGCTGCTCGGAGACTTTCTCGGCGTCGTCGTAGATTTTCCGAATACGACCTTGCGGGCCTACGACTTCGAGCAGGTCGTTATGGACGACGTCGTAGTTCACGTGAGCCTCGTCCGCCAGTTTGTTTTCGACGGTTGGCTGGGGCCGGTACACACCTTGTTTGCGCTCGCGCGTTGCGGCCCGCGCTTCTTGCGCGAGGCTTTCCTTCTGGTAATACACCATGTATCCGTGATAGACGACGCGGTGAATTGCGGCAGGCGAGCCGGTGAGGAACTGCCAGCGCTGGTCATCGGGATTCCAGCCGTATTCTTTCATGAAGGCGCGCAATTGCGGCGGACCGCTGCCACCGGGATCGACGTTGAACGCGACGATGCGCACGCGGTCGTTCAGGTGGGTTGCCTTGAGGCCGCGTTCAAAACGAACGAGGGTGGAGGCGATAAGCGGACAGTACGACGTGCAATACGGAAACAGAAAGGCGACGATTTGCACCTTACCGCCAAAAGACGCAGAGGTCACGCTCCGGCCCAATTGATTCGTCAGCACGTATTGCGGCGCGGGCTTTACGGCAGGCAGCTGCGATTCGGAAACGCGGCTATCGTGCCGGGCGCATGAGGTCGTGAGTGCGCTCGCTAAGGCAAGGGTTGCCGCGAGGCGCACGACGTTCACGATGAGGTCGAAAAGATTCGGCGCCGGAACCAAAAGAGTACCGGCATCGTGATCAGCAAAATCAGCGGTATTGCCACGACGAGGATCATGATGACCGCCACCGATTGGTTACCTCCGCAGGCTGCGGACACTTCCTCGAACGTCGCAAACCAAAAGCGCCGCAGCGGATTCGACGGAAGCCCGTCGAGGTCGCGCGCGCTGGCGGCCAGGTTTGCGGGAAACCATCCCGCGCTTTCGATAACGTCGCGAACCACGCCGTGGCGGTCGATCAACACCACGCGCGCGTCGTGCAGATAATCGTCGTTACCCGCGGCCAAAGACGAAACACCGAAGCTGTCCATCATCTTCGTAATCACGGACGACTCGCCGGTCGCAAGCGACCACATGTTGGGATTGGCGCCGAATTTACTGCCGTACTTCGCAAGCACGGCCGGCGAATCGTACATCGGGTCGATGGTCACTTCGACCAAGTGAAAGTTACGCGCGTCGAGCAGACGCTGTAATTGCTGAAACTTCGTGCTGATGGTGAGGCATATGTCCGTGCATCGCGTGAAGACAAAGGCGAGGATCGTCGTCTTTCCTTTGAACTGCCCCAGCCGGAGTGTCTTCCCACTCTCATCAACCAGCGAATACGCTGGTTCCGGATCGCCGGCGGCGACGAAGTGCTTGACGGTCGCGTCCGGCACGCCGGCGACGAACGCCCTCGCGGGAATTGCATTGGCCGCCAAGGCCAAGCCGTTGCCGCGCTTGACGACGAGAGCATCGACTTGCGTTCCGGGCGCTGGAACTTTCTCACGATCGCCAACGGAATAGATCCCGCCGGGCAGCATACCAACGACGCGATCGAGACGCATGATGACGCGTCCTCGACGCGGCGTGGAAAGCACGTATCCGTGCACGGGGATCAAACCGTTCGCTCGCGCGGCCGCGCACGACGCTACGATCAACCCGAGGATGGCAACCGTTCGAACACTTGGCACGATGCGCATCATCTGTATCGGCTTCTTGCGTGCGCAGATGCGCACCTATGTCAGATGAGCAGACTCCAGTAGGAGCTTGCCTGTCATGCGGTGTAGCGAAACGCGCCGCTTGAGAGATAAGGACTCCTTTCCATGGATCCTCGCTGCAGCGTACGCCTTGGTATTTTCAATCCTCGGCGCGCTGCGTTATGCGGTCTTTCGTAACTTCGTCGACTTCGGCATCTTCGCGCAAACGGTCGCGAGCGCGTTCGGTTGCTTCTGCAACACGCGCGAGGGAAGCCACTGGGCGTTTCATTTCTCTCCCATCCTGTACGCCGTAGGCGCGCTTGACCGGGTGTGGCATTCGCCGTTGACGCTGGTAGTAATACAAGCGATCGCGTGCGCGCTTACGATTCCTGCGATTTATGCGCTCGTCGCGCGGCGCGCGTCGCGGGGGACCGCACGGCTCGCGGCGATCGTCGTCGCGCTCTATCCTGCGCTCGCCGGATTGACGTTCGACGATTTTCATGAAAACGGTTTTGCACCGGCGGCCGTCGCGTGGACGCTCTGGGCATTTGACGGCGGCCTGCTGTTAGCGACGGCTGCGTTTGCCGCGCTCGCGCTCTCGATCAAAGAAGATCAAGCGGTGTTCTTGGGCGTCGCGGGACTGCTCGGTGGATGGCAGTATCGGTGGACTCGCCGCGGCCGGCTTGCGATCGCCGTTGCGCTTGCGAGCATCTGTATCGTGCTCGGATTTTTTCTGGTCATCCAGCCGCATGCCGCAACGGCGGCGCATTGGGCGCCGACGCGTTTCTATTCGTGGAGCGGCAAAGATCTCGCAGGCTTGCCGCTGGGGCTCCTCGCCCGCGCCGGATTTATCGTCCTGCTGTTCTTACCGCTGCTGTTCGTGCCGTTTCGCTCCGCGATGATGTGGCTAGCGGCGGCGCCGCTCGCCGAAGTGCTGCTCTCGAGAATGTCCGTGACGTACACGCTGGGCCTGCATTATGCGGGGGCGTGGCTCGGATACGTGCTGGTCGCATTTGCGTTCGCCGTTCGCGAGTACTCCGCGGAGCGAATAAACAAACTGCTCGGCATCTGCATCGCGCTCTGCGTGGTCGAATTTCTCGTCGCCGATCCGCTTCATCCCGGTATGAATTTACGCGCACCGCAACCGCGCGACGCCGCCTTGTCGCGTTTTCTTTCGACGCTGCCTCGAGACGTGTCGCTGGCAACACAAGAAGAAGCGTACACGCATCTGGCGCTCACCGATCCTAACGCGCGCCTCTTACCGGAACAGCCCGCCGAGGTGCCCGACGCCTGTTTCGTTCTGATCGACGACGCGTATCCAAACTCCGCGATCCTCGAGGAATACGGCGCCGCGTTTCAGCGCGTCGTGCGCGACGGCGTTTACCGCCTCGTGCGCCGCGACGGCCAGATCTCGCTGTATCGCCGCGTCAACGCTTGCGCGAAATGACGACGAGATGATCGCCCAAGCGATACGAGAGCTTGTCGGCGTGAAACCACATCGCCGCTAGGCGCCGCGCGCAAAGGCGGAATTCGTTGTAGAACATGTGCGGAGGAGTGCCCCAGACTGCGACCGGCTCCAGCCCGACTTTGTCGAGCGCACCGAGTAACTCGCCCGGCGTGAATTCGTGAATATGCTCGGTGAAGCCGGGCGGCAAGCTTCGCGCCATGTCATCGACTTCTTCGGGCGTCATCGACTCGAACAAATGTCCGAAAACCTTTCGAACCAAATCGACGCCTTCGGCCTTTGCGCGCGGCGCAACTTTGCCGAGCGCACCGCGCAGCCACAGATCGACGGATACCCGATTGGGCGTCGTGAGATACAGGCGACCACCGGGGCGAAGAACGCGCCGGCATTCTCGCAAGAAGGCTGCGTAGTCGGTGAGGTGTTCGATGACTTCCATGGCAGAGACGAGATCGAAGGACGCATCCGCGATCGCATCCATCTGCTGCGCATTGGCGACGACGAAATGAAGTTGCGTCGCGCCGGACGATGCACCGATCTCCGTGCGCAGAGCGTCGAGACGTTCGGCTGAGATGTCGATGAGCGTCATCGCCTTGACGCGTTGCTCGAGTGCGTTGCGCGCAAACGCGCCGCTGCCAGTGCCTATCTCAGCGATCTCGAGCTCGGCGAGGCTGCCCAAGCGCGCGCGCTTCTCGTCCCCGGAGCGAGTTTCGATTTCGACACGCAACGGATCGACGGTGCGTGTCGAGAATGCGTGCGACGTTTCGTATCGCTTTTCGGCGCTCGCGCGAACGTCATAGTATCGGGCGAGAATCTCGTCGGTCAGCGGCATCCTTAGTAGTCGGAGCCGGTCTGCGTCGTTTCGAAATCGAAGCCGTACACCGCGAGGCCGGGCGCGCGTGGATAGAGGCGCAGGTCGTACGTTCCCCAGCGCTTGTTCATTATTAGGTCGTAGGCGCGGCCGCTATCGACCAGGACGTACGATTGCCCTTGCGCGTCGTATTGCACGTCGCTGCCGGCGTCAGCTTTGTCGACGGGCTTGCCGT
>JBOHTT010000388.1:0-8924 GCA_050733775.1 Vulcanimicrobiaceae bacterium | reverse complement strand
GCCGCGCACGGCATATTCGCCGGCGGCGCTGACGACGTCGACGCGATGGTAGCCCAGCGCAAAGAGCCGCTCTTGCGTCGTTTCGAATCCGGCTTCGGTGCCGACCTGCAAGCGAAACGTCAACGTTTCGAAGGTGCTGCGCGGCATCAGATATTGTCGCAGTGCGGCAACCGGCGCGACGACGATCATCGCGTGATTCGAAGCGAGATCGGCGAGCATCGTCATGCGCGCGCTGCGCTCCGAGGGACTTTCGAGCGCGCCGATGCTCTCGTCGCGCGGCCGCATCAACGCCACATTTGTCATCCCTCGTCCCTCGTCTTCGCTCGGGATGAACGTAGTCGAGGGACCGAGATAATACAGAAGGTCCGCGAAAGTTCTTTCGGCCACATCAGATGTCGGCACGACGACGAGCATCTGTCCGCCGAGTGCTTTATAGATGCTCGCGAGGAGATATGGCCGCGCGGCGGCGCCCGTCTCATGCAAGCCGAATGCGCCGGCGCGGGTCGTGCGCAAACGCTGGAGCAGCCCAGCGAGAGAACGCCCGGCTGCGGACTGGCTAAGATCGGCTTCGAGGATCGGTGCGAGCGACACGGAGTTCCTATCCTAGCACACGCCGAAAGGGCGTCCTGTGGACGGCTCTTGGAGCGACCGCCGCGTCCTTGTAACCGGCGGCGCCGGCTTTATCGGCAGCGCCCTCATTTGGGAGCTCAACCGGCTCGGAATCGACAACATTCTCGTCGCCGACCGCTTGGGGACCGGTGAGAAATACCGCCATCTCGTCCCGCTACGCTTTGTCGACTACGTGGACGCCGACGAGCTCGCGCGCATCGTAGAAGAAGCACCGACGAAGCTGAAATCGATCGGTGCGATTTTCCATCTCGGCGCATGTTCGTCGACGACGGAAAACGACGCGACGTTCTTGATGCGCAACAATTTCGGCTACACGAAACTCTTGGCCGAATGGGCTCTCTCGGCAGGACGGCGTTTTGTCTACGCGAGTTCCGGTGCAACGTACGGCGCGCGCGAGCGGGATTTGCGCGAAGATCTCGATCCGGGCTCGCTGCGGCCGCTCAACAAATACGGCTTCTCGAAACACATCTTCGACGTGTTCGCTGCGCGCACGGGTCTGCTCGAGCACGCCATCGGCATCAAATATTTCAACGTCTACGGCCCGAACGAAGACCACAAAGGCGACATGCGCTCGGTCGTGCACAAGTCGTACGAGACCATCACGAAAGACGGCGTCGTCAAGCTTTTCAAGAGCTATCGTCCCGGAATCGCAGACGGCGAGCAAACGCGCGACTTCATCTATGTGAAAGACGCCGTCGCGATGACCGTCCATCTGGCGACGATGCCCGAGGTGCACGGACTGTACAACGTCGGCTCGGGCACTTCGCGAACGTGGCTCGATCTCGCGAACGCCGTGTTTGCCGCGATGGACCGTAAGCCGCAGATCCGCTTCATCGACATGCCGGAGACGCTGCGGGCGCGCTATCAGTACGCGACGTGCGCCGCGATCGACCGCCTGCTCGAGAGTGGCTACGACCGGCCGATCACCTCGCTCGAGGACGGCATTGCCGACTACGTCCGGGGCTATCTCCAACCGGGACGCCCGCTGGGCGAAGAAGAGGAAGCGGCCCTATCTTCCCGGAGCCGCAGCTCGTAAGATTTTTTCGCGACGATCCGGTGCGTGTCTAGATCGAATTTCACCAGTGCCGGATTGACGGCGCACGCAACATACGCCCAAGGTCCGTCTACTGCGAGCGCGAGTCCGCGCGGCTGCTGGCATCCCGGCAAATCGTAGCTGGCAACGGTCTCGTACGTACGGGGATCGATCTCGTCGAGCTTCCCGCCGCCCCTTTGCGCGACGGCAAAGACGTGACCCGAGCGCCGGTCGTATTGGGCGCGGTCAAGTGGCGTATCGACATTCCCGGTCCTCGATACAAGCCCCGCACAGGCTCCAACCGATGCAATTGCCGCCAAAAGCGCGATCAACTTCATCATACGCTCGCCGCGCGCACCTGTTCCTTGCAGTACTCATACAGCGCGTCGTAGACGACGGATTCCGCAGCCAGCATGGCGTGATCGTCGGAAAAACGCGACGGCATCAGGCTGCGAAAACCCGACGCAACCGCGAACAGCCCAGCGGACTCCGGTCGAAGACTGCGCTCATCGGTGTCGGCTCCGCGTACGATCTCGGCAAGCAGCTGCAGTGCCGGATCGTCGAGCTCGAATTTGTCGAGGAAAGCATCGAAGGAGCATCGGCTGGCGTGATGACCGAGCTCGACGCCCGGGATATCGAACGGAAATGCGCCTTGCCGCGCGGCGACGGCGACCACGTCCTCAGCCGGTACGAAAAGAATCTCCGCGGTCGGATCGATGAAGCGGCGGATCAGCCAGGGACAGGCGATCCGATCGACCCTTGCGTGACGTCGCGTGACGAATTTCATGCGCGCATTTCTCCTTTGTCGACGACTTTGTTGCTGGAATATGCGGCGTAAATCGAGTCGAGCACGTCGCTCATCGCGGACAGGAACGCGTCGTCGTCTGTGTAGCGCTCGCGGGCGCCGGTCAGCATTGCTTCAAAGCCGGCGGCTTCACGAGCGGTAACGGTGCCCGTATCGAGCGCGCGAATCATTCTGCCGACGCGCGCTAGCGCGCGATCCTCGACCAGCCCGAAGCTTTCGAGCAAAACCTCGAAGGTGATAAGCTCGCCGACGTGCGTGAAACGAGCTCCGTCGAAGTCAAACCCGATCGCGTTCGACGGCAAATCGCGTGGACTCTCAAGCCATACGAAATTTGCCTCGCGATCGATGAAGCGCAGGATCAGCCACGCGCACGCTACGCGATCGACCCAAAGACGTTTGCGCGTCGCCCACGTGCGCCGGTGGAATTGCGCCGAATCCAGGCGTTCGAGCGGCTTTGTCGCAGCAACCGGTTCTTCGGGCGCGAGGCGGCGTGTAAAGACCATCTCGGCCGCTTGCAGCGCTGCCCGCACTTCGGCTTGAGCTGACGTTGGGAAGAAGTCGACCGATGCGAGCGCGTCATAGTCGCGCTTGAGTTGGCGCAGGCTTCGTCGTCCGTCAAACTCGTTGACGTCGTCGATGCCGTCCGCCCACGAGCGGATCGCCGCGAGGAGACCGTCATACTCCTCACTTCGGTCGAACAGCGCGCAAAACGCTGCGTTGTCTTTTGATTCCAGTTCCGGAATCGTGAAGAGGAACGCCGCACCGCCGGCTTCCTCGATCGCGACGCGCTGCTCCGCCAAGGCTGCTTGGAACTGGGGCTGGGCCGGCAGCAGGTAGACCCCGTCGCGCAGAATTCCGGCGCCGAGTCCCTTGAGCGCCCGCCAAACCCGGATGCGGGCGGCTCCTTCCTGGGCTCCGGACGTGACGACCAGCAAGAGCCATCCTCTGTTGCGCATGTTACAAGTTTGTAACACACATTTCACAATATGGCTATGGGTACGTCGCGCGACAACGAAGACGAGACTATTGCGAGAGCTTGCAGGCCGTGAAGAGAAAGTGCCGCTCGCCGTTTGCGTTCGTGGGAAACGGATCATAACCGGCGGGGCGGGCTCCTAAAATTTCCGCGATCTTGCTCATGCCGTCGCCCTCTTTCGGCGCTGCCTGCATGATGCCGAGCGCGTCGTTCGCGTCGACGACCGAATAAAACAGCCGGTTCTGCTCAATCTGCGATTGGATCTTCAGCAGCCGGACGAACGACGAAGCGCTGCTCGTGCCCGCGCCCGGCGTTTCGTACGTGCACCAGATCGCGCCGGAATCGGTTTGCTGCGCCTTGATGACGGCATAGGCGCCGATGATATGGGCAGGATCCGTCGCATCGCGCAAGATGAATTTCGTGATGACCTCGTTCGCGATGGCCTTCGCATACGCTGCTTGCTGCTGCGCCTCGGAACTACGCGAGCACGCGTTCAGCGCCGTCCCCGCGAGCACGAGCACGCCAAGCATCGCGCGAACGCGAGCGATATGCATACCTAGCGGTTTCGAGGTCTCGATTGTGTGGCCCTCGACGTGTCGCGCGCCTTAAGCGCTAATACGCGAGTGTAAGCGGGAGCGAGGCCGTCGCTTTTTGACCGTCGGGTGTCATCGCGTTGAACGTCACCTGATACGTCTTCAAAAACCATGGAGGAATGAAGCCCGGGATTTTCTGGATCCCTGCAAAGACGCCGTCTTGCGCTTTGGGGATTTGGATATCTCGCCCTTCGGCGCTCATGACGAGACTCGATACGTTCGGCGTGGTCGTGATGCGGCACGCGAACTGTCCGCCGACGTGAATCGTCTTGTCGATGATTTCGATGCGGATGATTTGCGGTGCGCCGGGTGACGCACTCGGATCGGGCGTCGGCTCGACGACGTACTTGTACGGATTGACCGGCGTGGGCGTCGGGGACGGCGTCGGCGTTGTTGTCGGCAGCGGAGCCGGCGAGAACGTCGGCAGCGGTGTCGGAGTCGGCGCCGGCGTCTCGACCGGAGATACGCTCGGAGCGACGGACGGGGTGCTTGTTGCGGGCGGCACTTGCGGCTCGGGGCTTGGGGTCGCGAGCTGCGCCAATGCTTGCGCAGCGGCACCGAGAGCAAGACCGACTGTGAAAACCACGGAGCGGAAGATCACGTAACTTGGAGCTTCCCCGCTCGGGCGGGGCGCCATGCGGCGACGCAGACCGGGATTGCCACGACGATCACCTCAAGCCACGGCGCAGCCGGCGCGTATCCGTACACATCGGAGAGATAACGCAGCGTGCTCGAAAACGTCAGCACGAGGAGCGCGACCCCTTCGGGCCGATCGAGCGTCGCGGCAGCCAAGGGAAGCAGCCACACGCCGTACCACGGGTAGTCGTTGGGATAGATCGCCCAGAGCAGGAGCGCCGCGACGGCGAGCGCGCGCACGCGCGCGGCGCGTCCCGCAAGATGCAGTGCCCAGAACGCGAGGCCAAGCGCCAAGGCGCCGCGCAGCGCGATCGCAACTGCCGCTTGCGGCGTACCGACGAAATCCGTCGCGGCGAGCGGCTGAAACCCGCCGGCGAAACGCGTCGCGGCGAATTGCAGCAGAAGAGATAGCACGACGCCGGCCGCGACGCCCCACGCAAAACGCCGCTGCGGCATCACGTAGGCGAGCCCGAGCGCAGCGATCCCGCCGGTCGCTTTCAGCAGCGCCGACAATCCCGCCAGCACGCCGCCGCCGATCGCCGTTTTTTGCGCCAGCCGGTAGGCAAGCGCGATTGCAAGCAAGATGAGCGCGTCGTTGTGACCTTCCGCGACGGTCGAGAGCACGACGGGATTGAGTCCGACGGCGATCGCGAGCAGCGAGTTCGGCGCGAGGGCAATGGCGCCGGCGAACGCGCCGATCTCGAGCAGACGCAACGACAACAGCGCGTGCGCGAGATCGAAATGCGTCGCAACGACGATCGCTTGCGAGAAAGCAACGAAGGCCGGCCCGTAAACGCATGCCGGCAGCGACGGCCACTCATAACCGATCGCCGCAGTCCAAGACGCATCGACGAGCTGCGACGGTGGAATCATGCGGTGGACGTAAGGGTTCTGATGCGTCGCGGCGAGCGCGCCGTACGCGGCGTACGCGTACACGTCGCTCGAGAACATAAAGCGAAAGAAAAACGCCGCGAGCGCCGCAAGCAGCGTTGCGATCACGATCGAACGGCGCGCGATTTCCCGATGCCTCGCGGCAAAGAGGATGACGACGTAAAATCCGCCGGCAAGGCACATCGTCGCCGCGTACAAGAGCCACGCGAGGACGCCGGACCAGCCCCACGCCGTCACGACCGCGAGCGGCTGTGCCGGCACCGCGGCGGGCTTGGAAAGCACGGGAAAGAGCAGATGCGATGCCAGCGCGCCAAGCGCGATGGTCACCGGAATCATCCAAATCGCCCGCACGCGACGGGCTTCGCGTTCGCCGGTGCGAACACTGCGCGCAATGGACCAACAAGCGCTGCGCCGCGCCATCATCCGCAAGCGCGGTGGAATGCCGCTCGACGACGCGACGTGGCAAGAAGCGGTAAGCGATTATGCTGCGGGGCACGCCGACGAAGCGCAGTTCGCCGCGCTGTTGATGGCGTGTTTGTGGCGCGGCATGCTGGCCGCGGAAACCGCAGCGATGACGCGCGCGATGATCGCTTCCGGCGAGACGATCGATCTCGGTTTCGATGCCGTCGACAAGCACTCCACAGGTGGCGTCGGCGATACGGTGACGCTCATCGTCGTGCCGCTCGTGGCAGCGTGCGGCGCGCGCGTCGCAAAGTTGTCGGGCCGCTCGCTCGGACACACCGGCGGTACGCTCGACAAACTGGAAGCGATTCCCGGCGTGCGCACCGAGATGAGCGTCGAGCGCTTTCGCGAGCTCGTGCAGCGCAACGGCTGCGCGATCGCCGCGCAAAGCGCGGAGCTGGTTCCGGCCGATAAAAAAATCTACGCGCTGCGAGATCGCACGGGGACGGTGCGAAGTGCCGGACTCATCGCCGCATCGATCGTGTCGAAGAAGATTGCGAGCGGTGCCGGCGCGATCGTCTACGACGTGAAGTGCGGTCGCGGTGCGTTCTTACCGAGCGAAGCCGACGCGATCGAGCTGGCCGAAGTGATGGTCCGGCTGACGGAAGACCTGGGGCGGCGTGCCGTCGCGCACATCACGGATATGGAAGAGCCGCTCGGTGCGGCGATCGGCAGCGGCGTCGAGGCGATCGAAGCGCGCGACTTCTTGCGCGGTACGCGGCGCGACGCGCGCTTGCAAGCCGGCGCGATGCTGGTTGCGGAAACGATGCTCGAGCTCGGCGGCGTCGCGGGCGGCGCCAAACAGCTGCAGCGCGCGCTCGACGACGGCAGCGCGTATGAGAAATTCGTTGCGACGATCGAAGCGCAAGGCGGAACGCGCCATGCGCTGGAGCAGATGACGCCGTTGCCCGCGCGCACCGTCGTCGCAAACGCAGACGGCTTCGTGCATGCGTTCGATACGGTTGCGCTTGGAGAGCTCGCGCACGATCTCGTGCGAGCAGACGGCTCGCTTGCCGGTATTCGTCTTGCCGTGCGGCTCGGCGACGCGGTTTCGCGCGGAGAAATCGTCGCCGATCTCTTCGGCGGCGACGATGCAGCAGAAGATCGCGCGCACAAAGCAATCGAGATTGGGCCTACTCAGCCGCCGTCGCGCACGCTCACCATCGGGTCGATTCGTTCGAGCTCGCCGTCGCGTATGACGTCCGCAATTAAATAGAGCGGACGCCCCTTGACCTGCTCGTAGATGCGTCCCACGTACTCACCCAGCATGCCGATTGCGATCAGCTGCACGCCGCCCAGAAAGAGGATTGCGAAGAGCGTTGAGGTGTAACCCGGGAGATTGTATCCGGTGAAGAGCTTAAGCCAAATCTCATACAAGGCCACGAGGAATGAGATGATGGAGACGGCAAACCCGAGATACGACGCAAACCGAAGCGGAATCTCACTGAAGCTCGTGATCCCGTCGATGGCGAATCGCAGCATTTTTGTGAACGGATACTTGGTCTTGCCCCAGGTCCGTTCGTCGCGGTCGTACTCGACGCCGATCTGCGGATAACCGACCCAGCTCACTAGGCCGCGGAGAAAGAGATGACGTTCCCTCGTCAGTTTCAGCGCCTCGACCACGCGACGGCTCATCAAACGGAAATCACCCGTATCGACCGGGATGGCGACGTTCGTGAGCCGGCGCACAATGCGGTAGAACCAGCGCGCCGTGAGCACCTT
The DNA here is from genome assembly GCA_050733775.1 of Vulcanimicrobiaceae bacterium. Taxonomy (GTDB): domain Bacteria; phylum Vulcanimicrobiota; class Vulcanimicrobiia; order Vulcanimicrobiales; family Vulcanimicrobiaceae; genus JAFAMS01. The sequence continues at coordinate 1,179 of JBOHTT010000388.1, read as the reverse complement.
GAAGCGGCCTTCGCCCTTGCGCGTGCGCCGCACGGCGTACACGACGTCGTAGCCTTCGCGCCAGCGTTCCAGGAAGGCCCCGATCAGCTCGGGCGGGTCCTGCAGGTCGCCGTCCATGAGCACGACTGCGTCCCCCCGCGCCACGTCCAGGCCGGCCGTCGAGGCGATCTGATGCCCAAAGTTTCGCGACAGATTGACGACAACGACTTCATGATGGGTCAAGGCGAGGTCCCGCAGGCGAAGCAGCGTCCCGTCGCGCGACCCGTCGTTCACGAGGACGAGCTCGTAGCGCGGTGCGTCGCGCACCTCCGGCATGACGGCGCGAACGCGCCGCACCAGCTCCTCGACGTTGCCTTCCTCGTTGAAGAGCGGAACCACGATCGAGAGCAGGTCGTTCGATGACGTCACCTGTCAGCCTACGGCTGCTCGGGGGATGCGCCCTTTCGGTTCTCCTCGCGACCGGCGCCGGCGCCGCGGAAAGGGTCGCTTCCATCGCACCCGGGCCGCAAATCCTGGCGATGGGGATTTCGGACGTCAACCTCCACATCGGCGAGAAGGTGGATGGCCACGTCGACACCACGCCTGACGTAACCGACGTGGAAATCCACATCGGCTATTGGCATATGCCGCTGCCCCAAACCGGAACCGGCCGATTCGCAGGCTCCGGCAAGATCCCGTTCTACGCGCTTTTATTCCGGGGAAACTACATGATGCGCGTCGTGGCGAGGACGCCCAACGGCCGCGAAACCGAGCGAGACGTTCGAATTTCTTTGCGCTAACGCGCGCCTACCGTCTTGGCGGGCCCGGTAATGGCGTCGGAAATCCGAACGGATGCGGGTTGAACGGCGTCGGCGTCGCGCCGGGAACGAGCTGCTGACCGCCGGCCGGGTTATAGTCGGCCCAGTTGCCGACCGTGTCGTCGCGCACCGACGTGTCCGGTTCGCCGAATGGGCTCGAGCCGAGGAAGAAGCGGCGCGGCGACTCCGCGATGCCGACCTTGCTGCGTTCTTCCGTTTGCCACGAGCCGCGCGTGTATTTGTACGCGAACGCCGAGCCCGTGCGTAGCGGCATCGTAACAGAGTAATGAAGCGCATCGACGCGCTCCATGCGGATCGCTTGCGGATTCCATCCGCTGACATCGGTACTCAAGTAGACGGCATCGGAGAGCGGTGTATTCGG
>JBOHTT010000387.1:0-6546 GCA_050733775.1 Vulcanimicrobiaceae bacterium | reverse complement strand
GCGCAGCTCATCGCCGTCCACATCGGCGACGAGGCCGACGTCTTGGGTGTACACGTCGATGCAGTTGTCGTCGGGAAGCGCGATGCCGATTTTGAATTTGCGCGGCAAGTAGGTCTTGCCGTAAAGCGGCTCTTCGGCAGCTTCCGGATTGGGAAGCTTTTCGCCGTCGATCCAAATCTCGCGGTACGCGCCGGTGCGGGGCGCCAAATGCAAAGCAATCTCACGCGCCGTCGCTTGCGCCGCACGTTCGGCGGTGGTTTTCGCCGGACGCGGACACGTCATCACGTTGCGATTGACGTCACCGCAGGCTGCCAGCGTGGTGAGACCGGAGGCGTTGATTCGAGCGATCGTCGCCTGCAGGTTGCCTTTGATCACGCCGTGCAGCTGGAATCCCTGGCGAGTCGTGATTCGAAGCGTGCCGTTACCGTACAACCGCGCCAACTCGTCTTCGATCAGATATTGCTCGGCCGTGAGTACGCCGCCCGGGATGCGGCAACGCACCATGAATTGGTACGCCTTGCGCGAGCCTTCTTCGCGGCGCGCGCGCCGCTGATCGCGGTCTTCTTGCTGGTAGCTGCCGTGAAATTTGAGCAGCTGGACGTTGGTCTCGCTGAATGTGTCGGTCGGCTGCGTTAACTCTTCACGCAAGGTGCCGCGCAGTGACGCGCTCGAGGCCTTGACGCTCTCCACTTTGCTGCCGTTCCCGGCGCCCAGCGAGAGCAAATTATCTGAGGACATTAGCCTTTGCTTTGGGGAAAGGAGGGAAAAATTAAGAAGCCCCCGCCGAACCGGCGAAGGCTTCACGAACCTCTCAGGACGCGCGTTTGCCTTAGACCGATCCGACCGGAGGCGGCGTACAACAACAAGCCATCATCGCGCGTTTCCCGTGCATCGGCGTCAAAATAGCACGCGCCCGGAAGCACGGTCAAGGGCCGTGGGTACCATACCGCCACATGAAGGTGGGAATCGTCGGTGCGGGCAGAGTCGGACAAGCGTGCACCATGGCGCTCTTGCTGCGCGACGTGGCACGTCAAATCGTCTTGGTCAACCGCACGCGCAATCGCGCTCGCGGCGTCATCACCGATATGCAATATGGTGCGCCAGTTGTGTCGAGCGCCGAGCTGCGTGACGGTGATTTCTCGGATCTGTCCGGCGCGTCGCTCGTCATGATCACCGCCGGCGTCAACGAGAAGACCGGCGGCGCAACCGATAAGGACGATCCCGAAGGCCGGCTGCGTTTGCTCGACAAGAACGTCGAAGCCTATCGCACGATCGTCCCCGAAATCGTGAAAGCGGCGCCCGACGCGTTGCTGCTCGTCGTCACCGATCCCCCGGATCCGCTCGCCGATCTCACCCGGCTGCTCGCCGGCCACGACCGGGTGCTCAGCGCCGGCACGTATTTGGATAGCCTGCGATTTCGCGTGCACGTCGCGCGGCGGTTGCGCGTGAGCGCTCGTTCCGTCGATGCGTGGGTGCTGGGCGAGCATGGCAAATCGTCCGTTTTCATCTGGTCGGCGCTGCGTGTCGGGGAGCTGCCGTTGGGTCATGCGCTTAAAGCACGGCGCGTCGACGAAAAAGATTTCCGAAGTCAGATTGAAGCCGAAGTACGCGACGCCAACATCGCGATCATCGAAGGAAACGATGCGAGCCAATTCGGCATAGGCATGGTGTCCGCGCGGATCGCGGAAATCGTGTTGCGCGACGAGATGGAAATCGTGCCGATCGGCAGTTACGTCGAGAACTACGGCGTGACGTTGTCGCTGCCGGCCTTGCTTGGACGCGACGGCGTCGTGCAGCGATTCGAGCCGGGCCTTTCGGAAGAGGAACAAAGAGGGCTCGAGCAGAGCGCTGAGGTGCTTAGGAAAGCCGTTCACCGCGCCGGAATCGCGGAAAGGGTCTCATAGCCGCACGGCACAACGAGTGCCGTTATGATCGTTCTGCATGCCGTTGGAGCGGGATTGCTCACGGCGCTGCAGTTTCTCTGGGACAGTTTTTTCGGGCTGGTCTTCGGATTTCTCATCTCCGCAATCGTGCAAGTCGCGCTGACGCCGCGCACGATGCACCGTTATCTCGGCCCGAATCTTCGCGGCATTGCGTTCGGCACGGCATTCGGCATCATCGCTTCGGCATGTTCGTACGGCGCGGCGGCGGCGGCGCGGGGATTCTATCAACGCGGCGCGGACGTCCGTGCAGTGTTTGCGTTCCTGATCTCGTCGACGAACATGAACGTCGCAATCTTGATCTTGTTTTGGTCGCTGCTCGGTTGGAAGTTCGCGTTTGCGGAGTTTTTCGGCGGCATCATCATCATTGCGGTCGTCGCAACCGGCTTTAGCGTTCTCTTTCGCGCCGGCGAGTTGGAGCGGTTGCGGCTGGAGCACTCTTTAGGCGGCGACGGCAATCCGATCGTGACCGAATGTCCGCTCTGCGGCATGGAAGGCGAGCCGGACCTTGGCGTCGCGTATAAAGGCCGCACGTATCTTGCCTGCGGCCGCAAGCATTACGCCGATCTTTCCTCCGATCCGGGCCGCTACGTCGACGCGGAAGAGGGCGGAACGGCGGATGCAGCCGGCTGGACGTGGCGCAGCGTCGCGGACACGGCGCTGGGCGATCTCGAGATGCTGCGTACCGAGCTGATAATCGGCTATCTGGTGGCCGGATTCGCGGCAGCGCTGGTACCGGCGGAATGGTTTTCGCGCGCGCTGCAGGCGGTCGGCGCGGTGCCGTACGGCGGCTTTGTGCTCTTGCTGCTCGTCGGATTGCTCTTGGCAGTTGCTTCCTTCGTTTGTTCGATGGGGAACGTGCCGGTCGCGCGCTTTCTGGCGAACGCCGGAATCCCGCTCGGCGCGAACGTCGCGTTCATTTACGGCGACTTACTCGTGCCGCCCCTCGTCGCGATATACGCGAAATCGTTTCCGCCTAAAGTCACGGCAGCATTCGTCGGACTCTTCGTCGTCGGTGCGATGGCGGCAGGCGCCGCGATGGAGTTTGCGATCGGCGACGTCTTCGGCGGCGTGACGATGGGTTCGATGACGCTGAACGACCGTTTGACGCTCGTCTCGAATCTCGTCGCCGTCGTCGTCGTGATTTTCGTCGCGGTGGCATCTCGCACCGGCACGGCACGGGGTCCCGCGACCGGCTGAAGCGAACTGCGGTGGGTGCGGATCGACCCTTCGGTTACGCGTGAGATTTTAGCGCGCACCGATCTAGCGGCTTTGGTTGGGCAGTACGTCACGCTCCATAAACGGGGTCGCGATCTGGTTGGCCTTTGTCCGTTTCACGGTGAGAAGACGCCGTCGCTGCACGTACATCCGGATCGCGGCTTTTTCAAATGCTTTGGTTGCGGGAAAGGCGGCGATGCAATCCGCTTCATGATGGAGCTGGAGAATCTACGCTTTCCCGATGCCGCACAAGTGCTGGCAAAGCGCGCCGGAATCGAAATCGAACCGGAAGATCCGCGCGATGCGCGCCGCCGGAGCGAGCGCGAAGCAATCTACGACGCGAACCGGATCGCGGCCGCTTTTTTTCATCGGCTCTTGTTGAACGATCCCCGTGGCGAAGGTGCGCGGCGATATTGCGAGCAGCGTGGGATCACTCGAGCGACGATCGAGGCGTTTCAGGTCGGTTTCGCGCTTCCCGAATGGAACGCGCTCTCGGCTGAGTTGCAGCGTGAAGGGATCGACGCTGGGATCGCGCTTGCCGCCGGCCTGGTGAAAGCGCGCGGCGAAGGTCGCGGCGTTTACGACGTCTTCCGCAACCGCTTGATGATTCCGACATACGCGACGACCGGAGAGACGGTCGCCTTCGGCGGCCGAGCGCTGGCAGACGAAAACCCGAAATACCTCAATACCGGAGCGACGCCCGTCTATACGAAGGGCCGTTTCGTCTATGCGCTCAACGTCGCGCGCCGCAGCGCCGCAAAGACCGGCTTGCTCATCGTCGTCGAGGGATATCTGGATTGCATCGCCTTGCATCAAGCCGGATTCGACGGCGCCGTCGCATCGCTCGGAACGGCCTTTACGCCTGAGCAGGCGGCCGAGCTTCGCAAATACGCCGAGAATCTATTCGTCTGCTTCGATGCCGATGCGGCGGGGCAGGCTGCGGCCGAAAAGTCGCTCGAAGCACTCAAGAATACCGGGCTCAACACAAGGATCGTGATTCTGCCTGCTGGCGAGGATCCCGATACTTTCGTGCGCACCCAAGGTCCCGAAGCGTTTCAGCGATTGCTGGATGGCGCGATCGAGGCCGTCGTGTTCGCAATCGAGCGTGCCATCGGGCCGCTAGCCGGCTCGCACAAAACCGCGGCACAAAAGGCCCGCGAGGCCGAGAAGATCGTTTGCCGGCTTGCGCCGCGCGAGGAATGGCATCGTAAGCGTACCGATGCCGCGAAGTATTTAGGTCTCGCCCCGGCCGATCTCGAGGCAAGCAGCGTACTGGCCGATCCGATGCGGTTCGCCCCTCGGACCCCGCCGGCAGGCGCCCGGTTCACTCGCCACCTCGCTCCGGCACCGAAGCGCGTGACGTTCGAACGCGACGTGATCGCAGCGTTCGCCGAAGAACCGTTGTTACTGGAGGAGTACGCCGGCCGTATCGCCCCCGAAGCCCTCATCGATCCCGCCCTGCGGGGTATCCTCGAGTGCCTCTACAGTGCTCGAGCAGAGTTGAGGACGGGAGCGGACGTCGGCGCGCTTTTTTCAGAACGCGACGACGCCGTGGCATTGCTTGCAGAGCTCGAGGTAGGGGAACGTTCCAAACGCCGTCGCTTCGAGGAGAGCAGCGAGCGCCGGACGTTTCTCGATCGGGTTGCAGCGTTACTCGATGCACGCCGGCGAGCTGCAGAAGTTCGGGAAGAGCTGGTCGTGCTCGAAGTCGACATTGCGTCACTCCTGGCCGAGGGCCGGCCGATACCGAAGGAAATCAAAGAACGCCAGAATCAATTGGAAGACGCTCTCCGTGAAGTCGAGCGTAAACGCGAAAGAAAGGAGGTGAGTTCGTCCGACCATGGCTCGTAAGAAAACTGCCGCCGCAACAGCCGAAAAGCCCGAATTAACGCTTGATGAGTTGATCAAGCGACTGATCGAGCGCGGGAAAAAGCGTCGCTCGGTTACGTGGGACGAAGTCAACGCGATTTTTGAAAACTCCGAGGAAGAATCGAATTCGGAGAAGATGGACGACGTGCTGGCCGAGCTGGAAACGCTCGGCATTGCCGTCGTTGACGAGCAGGCAAAAGAAGAAAAGCGCGAGCCTGAAGAGGATGACGCAATCCCGGCAGGGGTTTCGCTCGACGACCCCGTCCGCATGTATCTCAAGGAAATCGGACGGGTGCCGCTGCTCTCGATGGAAGACGAGAAAACGCTCGCAATGGCCATCGAGCGCGGTGAGATGGAGGCAGTCAAGAACGGCGCCGCCGACTAGCAGGTCATTCACGCGGGCGAAGCTGCAAAGCGTCAGCTCACGGAAGCCAATCTGCGGCTCGTCGTTTCGATTGCGAAGAAGTATGTCGGCCGCGGCATGCTCTTCTTGGATTTGATCCAGGAGGGCAATCTCGGTCTGATTCGCGCGGTTGAAAAGTTCGATTACCGCAAGGGCTACAAATTCTCGACCTACGCGACGTGGTGGATCCGTCAGGCTATCACGCGCGCGCTCGCCGACCAGGCACGGACGATTCGCATCCCCGTCCATATGGTCGAGACGATCAATCGGCTGATCAAGATCTCACGCCAATTGCTGCAAGAGCTCGGACGCGATCCGTCCGTCGAAGAGATTGCCGCCGAGATGGGGCTCACGCCCGAGAAGGTGCGCGAGGTCATCAAGATCTCGCAAGAGCCGATTTCGCTCGAAACGCCGATCGGCGAAGAAGAAGATTCGCATCTTGGCGACTTCATCGAAGATCAGGAAGCGGTAGCGCCGGCCGAGGCCGCATCCGTCATGCTGCTCAAAGAAAAGATGGCGGACGTGCTCAAGAATCTCACTGAGCGCGAGCGCAAAGTGCTCGTCTTGCGCTTCGGTCTTGAAGACGGCCACCAACGCACGCTCGAGGAAGTCGGTCAGGAATTCGGCGTTACACGCGAACGCATCCGCCAAATCGAAGCCAAAGCGTTGCGCAAATTACGCCATCCGTCGCGCGGAAAAGCTTTGAAGGATTACTGGTCTAACGAATAATTGTCAATAGGATACGGAAAGATTTAATCTTTTAGGGCCTTCCGTTCTGTGCGCTCAGCGATACGTTGAGCGCACTTCCTGTTTCTTCGGCCGAAGTGTAACGCCAAGCTTATGCTTGTCGCCAGAGCCCCAGCCTCCGCAGGCTGCCATCGCGGAACTCGCGACGTTGCGGAGATTGATCGCGGCGTTAAGGTCGCGATCGTGCCGCGCCCCGCAGCGGCACGTCCAGTTTGCGTCTGCAAAAGTGATGTGCTTGTTAAGGTGCCTACAGACGGAACAAATTTTCGAGGACGGATAAAATCGCGGAGCAACCACGAGCATTCGGCTATGAAGGATAGCCTTATATTCCAGTTGCGGTCTGACGAACGAAAATCCGAGATCTAAGAC
>JBOHTT010000386.1:0-12483 GCA_050733775.1 Vulcanimicrobiaceae bacterium | reverse complement strand
AAAGTGGCCCGCGCGCGCGGCGTCGCGCGAATAGAAATCGAGCTCGTGTCCGTCGGAGTTGTCCGTTCCGAGAACGTCCGTGCTCGGGACGAAAATCGCGAGCGACGACGTCGCTTCGGCCTCCCACGTTTCGATAAGCCGCGTAAGCTGCATATAGGAGCTTTGCTGCGACGCGACGAGTTTGGCGTCACCGAGGAGCCCTTGCGTCACGTAGAGCAGCGTGCCGCCGAGAACGATCCACACGCCGGTCGCGACGAGCATCTCGACGAGCGTGAAACCCTGTTCGCCGGGACGGGGCGCCATGCACGGTGCAGTGCCCGCATCCCGCAGCCGGCAGCGAGTCTACGGGAAGGTGTAGATGACTTCAGCGCCCAGCGAGCTGTTGTTCGTCGCGGCCGTACCGGCCGGGGATGTAAAACGAGCGAACGACGCGACGTTCGACCAATCGTAGCGATACTCGGCGCGGAACTTCCAGTTGGTTGCCGTCGGGACGTACTGCAAGGTCGCAGTTCCCTCGTTCCATCCTTGCGCGATGCCGGTTCGCACGCCATTCTGATCGTTGAAATGCTCGAGCCGGCCGACGAGCGTTACGTTCGAGTTGACGTTATATAGCCCGTATCCGGCGAAGCCGTTCCAGCTCACGGTTCCCAGTGCGGGTATGAGGGCGCCGGTACTCGTGAACGATTGGTCGTTGGTTTGCATTGCGCCGTCGTAGTTGATACCGAAGTTCCACTTGCCGCTTGGATTCCAGTGGCCGACGACATCGACGAGCGTCCGCGTGCCGTAGATCGTTCCGCCGCTCGGCGGATAAGGTGTCAAGACGGACGGTTCTTTTCCGCTGTAGACGTCGGCGCTCACCGCGAAAACAGTCGACGGGCTCCAGGAGAGCGCGCCTTCGATCGTTCCCATACCGGTCGTGCTGCGCATTTGGTCCCAGCCGAAGTTTGCGCCGGCCGTCGCCGAGAAATGGGACGTAGGCGCGTAGACGAGGCGAACGCCGGTGTGCGTGAAGGGGACGGCGTAGCCGAAAAGGATCGAGCGCGAGATGTTCGGATCGTTCGGCGATTCGATCACTTCGTAACCCGCAAGGGTCTCGAATTTCCCGACGTCCAGCGTCCACGGTCCCGTCGCATAGTATAAAAAGCCTTGCGTGACGTCGGTGAACGTGTTCGGCGTGTAGCCGTACGAGTTGATGACGTTCGCATCCGAGCCGAGCGTAACTTCGAGCTGCCCGCCCAATCCTTGCGTCGTGTTCTTTCGAATGTTGATGTTGAACGCATTTGGTACGAAGCGCGTCATCGAAGGCGTCGCGGTGCCGTTGCCGGTGATGCCGTCGAAGACGCGATTGGAAGCGCCATTAGCAAAGACGAACGTTCCGCCGCTTGCGAGTGGCGTCGTGTACGTGACGTCGACGAATCCGCTCACCGTCCAGGGCGGCGTCGGCGTCGCCGTCGGAGACGGTGCTGGGTTCGGTGATGACGGCGCCGTTTGAGCATCGCTGCGCGCAAACGATGCAACCATCAGCGCGCTAAAGACGAGCGCGCTTGTCAAGACTCTTCGCAAAACGTTCTCCTAAGCGGCTATTTCGCGATCATCCGTATGACCGCAACAACAGCATAGCAAGATCGCTGCGCGCGGCCATTCGACTGTCGGTAAACCATTGGTCGTTACAACTATCCAATTTCATCTCGAGGCCGAGGGCGTGCCCCCGAATGAAAAAAAAAGACCGCGCTTGCGCGCGGTCTCGATCGGCCATTCGAGGGAACGAATTATGCGGCTCGGCGGAGCTCCGTGATTTTCTCGGAGATCGACTTCGCCGGTTCCGGAACGGCAACCAGGATGGCCATCATGGCGATGAATGCGGCGAGTGACATCAGGCTTTCCACGGATAGTCTCCCTTATCTCGGCGCGGCAGGCCGCCGTCGCCCCTTGACCCTAGGATAGCCTGAGGCACCCCTGCAGGGCATTGGACAGAGGGAGAAGCCTTAGCGGCCGCCGTTCGACATTCGCCCTAGTGTCGTGCCCTAACCGGCGACGTCGTTCTGCAGGCTCAGCGGTCCCACGGTGATGAGAACGCCGTCGCCGATCGAGAGGCTGAAATCGTCCGGGGGAACGACGCCGGTGCCGGTCATGAGCAGGACGCCGGCCGGGAGCTCATACTCGGAGGACAGGCACACCGCGAGGTCATCGAAGCCGCGCTTCATTTGCGCCGTGCTCGTCGTGCCTACGAAAACGTCGTTGTCCTCGCGACGCACGCGCAGGCCGATGGTCACGTCCCGCAGCTCGTCCGCTTGCGCGAGTAAAATGGCAGGCCCGAGAGCGCACGAGCCGTCGTAAATCTTGGCTTGCGGGAGATAGAGCGGGTTCTCGCCCTCGATGTCGCGCGAGCTCATATCGTTTCCGGCCGTATAGCCGACGATCGCCCCGAATCGGTTGACGACGAGCACCAGCTCCGGCTCCGGAACGTTCCACCGCGCATCCTTGCGAATTCGTACCGATCCACCCGGTCCGATTACACGCCAGCCGATGCTTTTGAAGAACAGTTCCGGGCGCTCGGCGTCGTACACGAGCGCGTACACGTCGCCGGCTTTCGATTCCGCTTTGCGCGCTTCGCGACTGCGAACGTACGTGACGCCGCTGGCCCACACTTCCTGCATCGGATCGAGAGGCGGGAGCGGCGGATCGGATGCATCTTCATCGCCGGCGAGCTCCGGCAAGATTGCCCGCATGCTTTCAAACGAAAGCGCGAGGAGCAGTGACAGGCCGATGCCGCTGGGCAAATACCGGCCATCGAACGCCCAGCGCGCGCCGGACGATGTCAGATGTCGCGTCAATCGGCCGCTGGGCATGGCTCGGCGGATTTGGCCGCACCGAAGGGCGGAGCCTCTTACGGGCAATACTTCAGCGAAATGCTGGCCCCGCCACGTTTGTCCGGACACCCGACGCGCGCCGTCGCGCGTTCGATCAAAGGTATGATCGCTTCCCCGCACGCACTCGCCAGCGCCGAAGGCGCGCGTATTTTGCGCGAGGGTGGCAACGCAGTCGACGCGGCAATCGCCGCAAACGGCGTGCTCTCGGTCGTCTATCCGCATGCCAACGGTCTCGGCGGCGATGCGTTCTGGATGATCTACGAGCCACGGACCGGTGGCGTCGTTTGCTATAACGGAAGCGGGAGAGCGCCGAAGGACTTGGACGCAGCGCAGCTACGCGCACGCGGTAAGCGCGAAATGCCGGCGCGCGGAGCGCTCCCGGTTACGGTGCCCGGAGCGGTGCGCGCGTGGGAAGACGTCGCAGCGAAGCACGGGACGCGCGGCCTCGATGCGCTTCTGGCAGCAGCGGAAAGCTACGCGCGCGACGGATACGTCGTGACGGAGGTCGTCGCGTATTACTTGGCGCTGAACGAAACTGTTCTCGCAAAGTGCCAGGACGCCGCAGCGTTGTTTTTGCGCGGCGGTCTTCCGACAGCCGGGACCGTACTGCGCAATCCGGGTCTCGCAAGGGCAATCGCCGAGCTGCGAGCGGGCGGAGCCGAAGCGTTCTACGGCGGCGCAGCGGGCCGTGCGATCGTCGCACGACTGAATGCGGGCGGCAGTCCGATGACGCTCGACGATTTACGCGCACATCGCACGCAAGTTACCAAGCCTTGGCGCTTGCCGTGGGCCGGCGGTGAGATGCTCGCGCATCCTCCGAATTCCCACGGGTCGTGCGCCCAGATCGTGCTCGGAGCGCTCGAGGGAGATCGCACGAGCGACGAAGGTTTGTGGATGCATCTCGCCATCGAAGCATTCAAGCACGCTTTTTATATTCGCGACACGCGTTTCGGCGATCCGGATTTCGTAAAGCTGGACGAGCGCGAATTCCTCTCACCTCCAGCGCTGCGCGCCATACGCGCGACGATCGAACCCGACCGCGTGACCGCCGAATTTCGGCAGCCGGATGCGGGCGATACGGTTGCGATCGTCGTCGCCGATGACGAAGGACTCGTCGTTTCGCTGATTCAGAGTTTGTATATGAATTTCGGCTCGGCTATCGTTGCAGGCGAGAGTGGCATCGTGCTCCAGAATCGCGGTGCTTACTTCAATCTCATCGAGGGTCATCCAAACGAGCTGCGCGGAGGCCATCGACCCGTTCATACGCTGTCGCCGGGGATGTATGTACGGGACGGCAAGCCGGTATTGACGCACGGCTCGATGGGCGGCGACGGCCAACCGCAGATTCACGTGCAGCTGTTGCGCGCCGTCGTCGAACGCGGGCTCGACGTGCAAAGCGCGATCGACGCTCCCCGTTGGATCGCGGGACGCCCCCACGTTCCCGGCCGTGAAGACGTCATGACCGATACCGTCGTCGTCGAATCGCGCATGCCGGACGAGGTCGTGGACGGCCTAACGCGGCGAGGGCATAAGGTCGAGCTGCTCGGAGAATTCGATCACACGATGGGCCACGCGCAGGCGATCTTCATCGATCGCGAGCGCGGAACGTTTTCCGGCGGTTCGGATCCTCGTGCGGATTCGTTGGCGCTGGGCGTTTAGCTTTGCTGCTTGTGCGGACGTCCTGGATTATTCGGTACGGCAACGAACTTCAGCGCGGTCAGCGCCGGCGAGCCGTACGTCGAGCCGACGATCCTTCCGTCGCGCATCAACTGGCCATCGACCGTCGTTTGACCGATGGTCAAGAACACGTTTCCGTTTTGCTGCAGGCCGCCCGCGACGTGCAACGGATTGCCGTCTTCGGGATTATAGATTCCTTGAATCGTGCCGTCGGGATAGAGCGTCAAACGCATCGTGCCCGCCAGCAGCGCCCCGGCGATCGGACGCAGGCTGCTGCCTTCCAGATCGGCGTTATAAGTAATCGTCTTGGGCGAGCTTGGGAGCATCGTCGCTGCCTGCGCTGCAAGCGGAACTTGCAAGCCCAGCGCGAGGCTCGCCGCGAGGGCCAGCGGCGCAAAAATCTTCGTATGCATAGCATTATCAAGAACACCGTGCGCGCATGATCGGATTCCTTCATGCCGGGACCGCGTCGCGAGACGCAACGGTCGACGAGCTTGCACACCAACATCGGGAGACGGCCGTGCACCTTGTCGAGGCGTCGCTCGTCGACCCGACCGCACGAGAATTTCCTATAAATGAAGAGCGATATCGAGCCGTCCTGGCGTGCGCGAAGCAGCTCGCTACGCAGTCTGGCCGCGTAATCCTGACATGTTCTGCGTATAACGGCGCCGCGCCATGGCTGCAGGAAGATCTCGGCATTCCCGTCGAGCGATCCGACGCTGCCGGTGCTCGCGCGCTGCTGCAAACTCAGGGACCGGTAGGCGTGCTCCTCAGCTTTCCGCCGACGTTGCCGGTCGTCGTCGACTATCTCGCCGAAGTGTTTGCAAACGTCGAGCAAGAGCGCGAGATTCGCACGGCAATCGCGGACGCGCCGCCGTTTTCGACTTCGCCCGAAGCATACCGCGATGCCCTCGTCTCGGCATTGCCGTCGTTGCGTGGTTGCGGCGTCCTGTTCGTTACGCAGTACAGCATGCATCCGCACGTTCCGGCGATTCGCGCCGCGTGGGGCGACGGCGTCATCGTCAGCGCGGTGTCGGCCACGATCGCGGCGCTGCCGGCGTGATGTTGTATTTCGCGTACGGTTCGAATCTTTCAAAAGATGCCATGCAAAAACGCGCGCCGAGCGCGCGTCCCGTCATTGCGGCCGTTCTGTCGCAACACCGGCTGACGTTCGAATCGAACGAACCCGAAGGCTCCTCGCCGGCGTTCTTCGCCAATATTCGGCCGCATGCGGACTCGCTCGTGCCTGGCGCCCTGTACGAGATCGATGAAGCCGGCGTAACGGCGCTCGACACATACGAAGACGTTGCGCGCGGCGTCTACGAACGCTGTGAATTGAGCGTGCTGCGGACGGACGGAAAGTGCGAGTCGGCACTCAGTTACCGCATGCCGGTTCGCGAGATTCGCTTGGGACGCCCCTCAGAGATTCAGCTGCGGCAAATTCGTGAAGGCTACGCGGACTGGGGGCTCGATCGCCGCGTGCTCGATGCCGCGACGCGTTTGATTCCGTCGACCAGATCCTGAGTCGTCGCTTCGGCGTTGTAGATTTCGCGCACGCCGATCTCGTGCAGCTTCTGAACGTCCTCTTCCTGAATGACGCCGCCGCCGATGACGATGATGTCGTCGGCTTCACGCTCGCGCAAGAGCTGCATGATACGGGGAAAGATCGTCATATGGGCGCCCGAGAGAATGCTCACGCCGATGACGTCGACGTCTTCCTGAACGGCGGCGTTCACGATCATTTCGGGCGTTTGATGCAGCCCCGTGTAGACGACCTCCATCCCGGCGTCGCGTAACGCGCGCGCGACGATCTTCGCGCCGCGGTCGTGTCCATCCAGTCCCGGCTTAGCTACGAGAACTTTGATTGGATTTTGATTCACGTCTTCTGATCTACAATCAGCTCGGTGATCCGCGCGACGACTTCTCGTCGCGAAAGCCGTCCGGCTTCAAGTTCAGCGAGAAGAGCTGCGGCTGCAGGCGAATCGACCGCCGCGCGCGCCGTGCGCCCTGCACGTTCGCGCGCGATGCGGACGACTTCGAAGCGAACGGCGCGCGCGGCATTCGGTGCGCCGCCTAGTTCGAATTTCAGCAAGGCCTGCGTCAGCTCGTCCACACCCGTCCCGTCACTCGCGACGGTTTGCAGGACTGGAACGTCGCGCGCGCTTTCGCGCAGCATATGCTTGAGATCGACCGTCGTCGCATTGGCGCCCGGACGGTCCGCCATGTTTACCACGAAGACGTCGGCGATTTCGGTTAGGCCGGCCTTGATCGTTTGCACGCTATCGCCGAGCGCAGGCACGGTGACGACGACGACGACGTCGGCGATCGCGACGATCTCGAGCTCGATTTGCCCCACTCCCACGGTCTCGATGATGCACACGTCAAAGCCGGTTGCGTCGACAAGGGTCACGGCATCGCGCGTCGCCGGCGCGATCCCGCCGGCTCCTTCGCGGGATGCCATGCTGCGGATAAAGACGCCGGCGTCGTTCGCATGGCGCTGCATGCGGACGCGATCGCCAAGGACGGCACCGCGCGTGAAGGGCGACGTGGGATCGATCGCAACGACGGCGACCGTCTTGTCGAGCGCGCGAAATTTCTCGATGAGCCGGTCGACGAGCGTCGACTTGCCGGCGCCGGGCGGCCCCGTGATCCCGTACACCGCAAGCCGTCCGAGGCCGGCATCGCGCGCTCCGAGCTTCGCGAGAAGCGCCGGAAGCTCGGCATAGCCGTTTTCGACACCGCTGATGGCCCGGGCGAGATCGCGCTGCTTCCGCGGCGCAATCGTTGAAGTAGAAGAGTTCTCTGCTTGCAATTACGGTCCTAAAAAACCGGCGTTTCGACGTAACGTCCGAAGATCGGCACGAGCGCTTTGACGATCTCGCCTTCGGTAGCGCGAGCGCGTACCGCTTCAATCGTCGCGGGCATGAGATTTTCATCGGTCTTGGCAATGCGCGCGAGCTCCTCGAGCGCGCGGCGAACGTGGTCCGAATCGCGCCGCGCCTTGACGGCCGCCAGGCGCGCCAGTTGCCGATCGGAAGCGGTATGGTCGATTTGGTGCAGCTCGACCGCCGGATTCGGCGACGAATCACGATACTTCGTAACGCCGACGAATTGGAAATCGCCGCTTTCCATGCGTTTCTGGAAGGCAAATGCGGCGTCGGCGATCTCCATTTGAAAGTAGTTGTCGTCGATGCAGCGCACGACTCCGCCGCGCCGGTCGATCTCGTCGAAGTAGGCAAAGATGGCGGCTTCGATGTCGTTCGTGAGCTTTTCGACCGCGTACGAGCCGGCAAGAGGATCGATGGAATTCGCGACTCCGGTTTCCTCGGCGATGATTTGCTGCGTGCGAAGCGCGATTTTCATCGCCGCTTCGCTCGGGATCTGAAGTGCTTCGTCGTACCCGTTCGTGTGTAACGATTGCGCACCGCCGCAAACGGCAGCCAACGCCTCGATTGCAGTGCGCGCGATGTTGTTGAGCGGTTCCCGCGCCGTGCACGACGCGCCGGCCGTCTGACAGTGAAAGCGCAGACGCATCGCTTCCACTCTTTTGGCGCCGAAACGCTCGCGCATAACTTTCGCCCAGACGCGCCGCGCGGCGCGAAACTTCGCGATTTCTTCCAAGAAATCGATCTGTGAAACAAAATAGAAGGAGAGTCGCGGTGCAAACTCGTCAACGTCGAGCCCCAGCCGGCGCACTTCCTCGACGTATGCGATGCCCGCGGCCAAGGTAAATGCGGCTTCTTGAATCGCGGTGCTTCCGGCTTCGCGCGTATGATAGCCGCTGACGTTGACGGCGTTGTAACGCGGCAGGTGCTGTGCCGCAAACGCGATGGTGTCGCGCACGATCCGGATCGACGGTCGCGGCGGAAAGACCCATTCCTTTTGTGAGATGAACTCTTTGATGATGTCGTTTTGAGCGGTACCGCTCAGATTTTTCCAGCTGAGCCCACGCTCGTCGGCCACGACCAGATACATCGCGATGAGAATCCACGCAGGCGCGTTGATGGTCATCGAGACGGAGATTTTCTCGAGATCGATTCCGTCGTAGAGGGCCAGCATGTCGTCGACCGTGTCGACGGCGACGCCCTCCCGCCCAACCTCACCTTCGGACCGCGCATCGTCGCTGTCGTAGCCCATGAGCGTGGGCATGTCGAAATCCGTCGAGAGCCCCGTTTGGCCTTGCGAGATCAAATATTTGAAGCGGCCGTTGGTATCTTCGGCGGTGCCGAACCCGGCGATCTGACGCATCGTCCAGGGCTGCGCGCGATACATCGTCGGATATGGGCCGCGTGTGTACGGATATTCTCCTGGGAATCCGAGATCGCGAAGATAGTCCGTTTCCGCAACGTCCTCGGGCGTGTAAAGACGTTCCAGCGTCTGGCCACCGTGGGTCTGGAAGACCTCGCGGCGCTCGGGGCGACGTCGCGCAAACGGGAAGAGCGTCAGCTGCTCCCAGCGTTGTTTCTCGGCCGCGACCGTCCAGCTTCGCTCCTGCACGTCCATGCCGGGGGCTTCGACGCCGCTCAAATCGCCGCTCTTCGGGGTGGCGCCCAGCGGGGAGGCGCCGCTCGCTCGCTCGCTTCCCTACCCCAAAAGAAGCGTTTTCTGCCGGAGGTGTGTTATATTCTCCCGGAGCGATGGGCCCGGTGCCGTCCATCGCAGCAAGCGAGTTCGTCTAGTCCGTTGGTCAGAGTAGATCCGTCTCCTCACTATCAGGTACGTCGCGAACACGAAAATATCGACCAGGCGCCAGAAACGAAGAAACCTGTTCACGTATGTACACTGATGAGAGTTTAACCTGCACGGACTGCAATGCGCAGTTTACCTTTAGCGCCGGAGAGCAAGAGTTTTTCGCCGCAAAAGGTTTCCAAAACAAACCCAACCGGTGCCCGGACTGCCGAGCTGCGAGAAAAGCGCAGCGGTCGTCGGGTGGCGGCGGCGGTGGTGGCGGCGGATACGCGGGCGGCGGGTACGGCGGCGGTGGCGGTGGACGCCAGCGCGAGATGTACCAAGCCGTTTGCAGCCAATGCGGACGAACGGCCGAAGTGCCGTTCCAACCGCGCGGCTACAAGCCGGTCTATTGCCGTGAGTGCTTCCAGCAGAAGCAATCGTACCGCTAAGACACGCGGGTAAAATGAACGGCCCACTTCGGTGGGCCGTTTTCATTTAATCTGAAGCTTTGCGCAGCGCGACCGAGATGCGCGGCCCGATCGGCCGTCGTTCTTTCGGAATGGAGTGCTCCCAAAAGACTTGGCTCGCGCCCTGCATCAGCAACAAGCTTCCAGGCTCGAGATCGATCTCGAGCGTTCGCCGGCGCGGAGCGGCCGGTTTGGTTCGCAGCAGCATCCGGCGCGTCGCACCGAAGCTGACGAGTGCAATCGTCGGTGCCGTTCCGTATTCCGCGATGCGGTCGTTATGCCACGCGACGCTGTCGCGTTCGTCGCGATAAAAGTTGAGGCCGATACGTTCGATGACAACGCTGGTCAGCGGTTCGATACGTTCGCGGATCCTTTGCAGAACGGACGGAAAGGGTGGCGATTCGAAATAGGCGATCAAGCGCGGCACCTCGACTTCGCGATCGTACATCCATCGGCGATCGGCGTGCCATTCGATGTCGGCGTGCAGGGCGCTGAAACAACGCACGCTCTCTTCCTTTGAGAAGACGGCCGGAGTGTATACGATGCTGCCCGTCGCATCCGCCGAAACGACGGTACGAGCGTCAGGAGCAAAAAGGCCGAGCTGTTGCGACACCCCTGCATCTTTCGGCGCGTCGCAGGGAGCCACCAGCCGACCGAGGTAGCGACGTCACGAATGGCTACGACGCTTGGGCCACGTATCGCATTGACTGCTCCTTCGGTCCAGACTCTCGAGGAAGACTACGGAGCAGTGGAGCGTCGCTTTGATGCAGCCGCGGATTTCGACGGCCTCATTTCCGCGGTCGAGAATTGGGACGCGCTGCGGCGCCGATTGCGGACCTGGCAGGCTTTGGTGCAGCTGCGCTTTCGGCAAGATACGCGGGATGAGAAGGCGCGCGCGGATCGCGCGCATGCCGACGAGCTCCAGCCGGCGTTATTGGCGCGCGATTCGAAAATAAAGCGACGTCTCTTAGAGCACCCCTCGGCCGATCAGCTTCACGCGCGTTTCGGCCATCAAGCGTTCCGCTTGTGGGAAGCCGATTTACAATCGTACGCGCCTGCGGTCGACGCACTCCTCGTGCAAGAATCCAAGCTCGTCGCCGAATATACGAGCCTCTTTGGCGCAATTGCGGTGGAGTTTGACGGGCGGCGCATGACTCTCCCCGAGCTGCGCGGCTACCTCAACCATCAGAATCGCGACTTGCGGCATGCATCCGAGCACGCGCGGTGGGCTGCCGTCGCCGAAAGAGGCGGGGAGCTGGATCGCTTGTTCGGGGATTTGGTGGGCGTGCGTCATGCGATCGGCAAAGCGCTCGGACACGATACCTTCATTCCGGTCGCGTACGCGCGCATGCAACGCGTGGATTACGATCAAAGCGACGTCGAGCGCTGGCGCGATTCCGTCGTCTCCGACGTCGTGCCTTTGGCCTCGGACATCGTTGCACGAAGCGCATCGCGATTGGGTCATCGGATCATGTCGTGGGACGAGTCGGTGCTGCTCGCTGCGGATTCGAACCCGACCGTGCAAGGTGCGGACATCGTAGCGCGTCTGCCGGATGTGCTTGGCGCGATCGACCGCCGTCTCGGTTCGTTCGGCGCGTTTATGCGCGATCGCGATTTTCTCGACGTCCTCTCTCGAGAGGGCAAGGGGCCTGGTGGCTTCTGCACGAGCTTCCCAACCGAAGGCCATCCCTATATCTTCGCATCGTTCAACGGCACGAAGGACGATGTCACGGTTCTCGTTCACGAGATGGGGCACGCTTTTCAGTCGTATCTCAGCCGTGACGTCGCGCTGGAAGACTACCTCACGCCGACGTCCGAATCGGCGGAAATCCATTCGATGTCGCTGGAGTTTCTCTCGTGGCCGGCGCTCGAAGGCTACTTTGGCGAACGCGCCGAGGCGTTTCGCGTCGAGCATCTCGCGAATCGGTGGCTTTTTCTACCGTACGGTTGCGCGATCGACCATTTTCAGCATCTCGTGTACGAGCGTCCCGAAGCGAGCCCGGACGAGCGGCGGCAAATGTGGCTGGAGCTCCAGCGGCGGTATTTGCCATGGCGCGATTATGGGGACGTCGCCTACGCGTCTCGTGGAAATGTGTGGCAGCAGCAGCTGCACGTCTACAACTATCCGTTCTATTACATCGACTACACGCTGGCGAACTGCTGCGCGTTGCAGTTCTGGGCCCAAGCGCAGCGCAATCGGAAGGATGCCGTCGAACGTTACGTAGCGCTCTGCGCGCGCGGCGGCTCTGCGTCGTTTCGCGAACTGGCGGCCGGCGCGGGTCTCGAGTCGCCTTTCGGCGATAAGGCGCTTTCGCTGGTCATCGAGGCTGCACGCAAATATTTGAAAGCCGCAGAGCTCATCTGAGCGCGCGGCGATTGCTCGCGGCCGCCGTCGCGGTGTGTGTGGTCGCAGGTTGCGTCAAGGAAAGTGGCGAGGGAAGCGGCGGACGGCATCCTTGGACGCAGCCGCACGTTCTCCGCATCGTGAACGTTTCGGAGCCGGATTCGCTCAACGTCGAGATCGGCAACCAGCAAATCGACGTCGATCTCTCCATGTTTTGGGCCGGCTACCTGCTGAACTACGATGACCATAACCGCTTCGTGCCTGAGCTGGCGACGGAAGAGCCGACGCTGCGCAACGGCGGCATCCGTCCCGGTGGCAAGACGATCGTCTATCATCTGCGACGAGGCGTGCGTTGGCAAGACGGCGCGCCGTTCACAGCCGATGACGTCGTTTTCTCATACCGTGCCGTGATGAACCCGCGCAACAACGTCAACTCGCGCACGGGGTACGACAT
>JBOHTT010000385.1:0-20974 GCA_050733775.1 Vulcanimicrobiaceae bacterium | reverse complement strand
AAGTCGCAGCACGGCCATGAATGCTTCCTGCGGCAAATCGACCCTCCCGATGCGCTTCATCCGTTCTTTACCGGCTTTTTGCTTTTCGAGCAGCTTGCGCTTGCGAGTAATGTCGCCGCCGTAGCATTTCGCCAGGACGTTCTTGCGCAGGGCACTGACGGTTTCGCGCGCCACGATCTTGCCGCCGATGGCCGCTTGGATCGGCACATCGAACATTTGACGGGGGATCAGCTCTTTCAGCTTCTCGGTTAGGGCGCGTCCCCGGCTCGCCGCCTTCTCGCGCGCGACGATCATGGACAGCGCATCGACCGGCTCGGCATTGAGCAAGATCTCCAGCTTGACGAGATCGCTTTCCCGGTAGCCGACGACCTCGTAGTCCAGCGATGCATATCCCTTCGAACGGCTCTTGAGCTGATCGAAATAGTCGACGATCACTTCCGAAAGCGGCATCTCGTAGCTGATGATCACGCGGCCGTCGTGTAAATACTCCATGTTGGCCATCGCGCCGCGGCGATTTTGCGAAAGCTCCATGATCGTTCCGACATAGTCGGGCGGAGTGATCACCGTGGCTTTCACGTACGGCTCTTCGACGGTCCGAATCACGTTGGGAGCCGGTAAGCGCGACGGGTTGTCGATCGTCTCGACCGTTCCATCGGTCTTCGTCACGCGATAGCCGACAGACGGCGACGTCGCAATGAGGTCGAGGTTGTAATTGCGCTCCAAACGTTCTTGGACGATTTCCATATGCAAGAGTCCGAGAAACCCGCAGCGGAAGCCGAAACCTAGCGCAATCGAGCTTTCGGGCTCGTAGACAAGCGCCGCATCGTTGAGCTTGAGTTTTTCGAGCGCATCGCGCAGTTCCGAAACTTCCACGCCTTCGTTCGGATAAAGGCCGCAGTACACCATCGGAACGATTGGCTTGTACGCGCGCAACGGTTCGGGAGCCGGATTGTCGGCTTCCGTGATCGTGTCTCCAACGTCGATCTCGCCTAGCGTCTTGATGTTCGCGATAACGTAGCCGACGCTCCCGATTCCGAGCTCGCCCGTCGGTCGCATGTCCGGCTTGAAGACGCCTACCTCAACGCATTCGAACACGCGTCGGTGCGCCATCGACATGAAGCGCGAACCCGCGCGCAAAGAACCGTCGAACACGCGGCCATAGGCGACGACGCCGCGATATGAGTCGAACTGCGCGTCGAATACGAGCGCGCGCAAAAATCCCTCCGTTCCGCGCGGGGGCGGTATACGGTGGACGATGGCTTCGAGAATCTCCTCGACGCCGATGCCCTCTTTCGCGCTTGCGAGAATCGCCTCCGAGCGATCGATCACGAGCAAATCTTCGATTTCCCCCATGATGCGCTCGGGATCGGCGGAAGGCAGATCGATTTTGTTGATGACCGGGATGATCGTGAGATTCTGTTCGAGCGCGAGATGGTAGTTCGCAAGCGTTTGCGCTTCGATGCCTTGAGCGGCGTCGATCACGAGCAGCGCGCCTTCACAGGCGGCCAACGAGCGTGAAACTTCGGATGAGAAGTCGACATGCCCGGGCGTGTCGATGAAATTGAGCGCGTAGATCTTACCGTCGCGCGCCTGATAAGACAACGTGACCGGATGCGCTTTGATCGTAATCCCGCGCTCGCGCTCGAGATCCATGGTGTCGAGCAATTGTTCGGACATGTCGCGTTTCTCGATCGTGCGCGTTACTTCTAGAAGACGATCGGATAGCGTCGTCTTGCCATGATCGATGTGCGCAATAATGCAAAAATTGCGCACGGTATCGGCAACGCGTTCCCGAGCCTCGGGACGTGATGCAATCAAACGAAAATCAGAAACCCAACATGCAGGCGCTGATCAAATTGCGCTGCACGATCATCGAGTTCACAAGCTGAATCACCAGCAGCACGACCAAGAACGCCAGATCGAATCCGCCGGCGGGCGGAATGATGCGTCGCACCGGTATGAGCACCGGCTCGACTAACATTGCGAGATATTCGGACCACCTGCCCCGGATTGCCGGAATCCACGACACCACCGCGTACGCGATCATTATCAGCGAATAGACCTGCATCACGAGACTAACGATCCGCCAGACTTCGCACATCGTCTTAAACCTTCAACGCCCGCTGGACGCCCGAGGCCTCGCGAGCCGCATCGATAGCCTCACGTTCTTCGCGCGATGCATCGACGACCGACGTGAATCCTTTCACCGCTTTGCCGTACGTGCGCGTCTCTTCGCGCGAGTAGAGGCTATTCAGCACGACGCCGTCGCCTTCGGCATTGAGTAAGGCCAACGCAAACGATAAGTCCGAACCCACGTCATGGAAAGCGTTATATCGAACAAACCCGATGCGCGGAACTTCGCGACGAGCGATGCGTTCCAGCTCCGCAAGGCGTGCGTCACTGCGTTGTTGCTCGCGCAAGATTTCTGCCAGCGTCGCTTCGACGCGCGCAAAACGGTCCGTCGCTCTGGTGGCTCCGCCGCCGAGCAATTCGTCGTGCGAATCAACGACGGTGCGCAAACGGCGAACCGCCGGGCCTACGAAGGTCAAGTGATAAACAGCGAGCGCGATCAGCGCACCTAAGAACGCGCTTCCGGCACCAACATACAAAGGTTGCGTCGACGGTCTCCTCAAATCGGCTGCTAAAACGCCAGGACGAGGGCCAGGTAATTCGCGGCACACGAAATGCCCCGCTTACCGTTGCTGCCTTCCGGCTCTGGCGGGGTTCACAGGTGTCCGTTGCGCGAAGCCCGACCCTCGTCGAGGCTACGCTATCGTACCATAGACCAGACTCGTCTCCATCCTGGGAGGTTTCGCTTGCTCGCTCGACTCTTGCTCGCCGCGACTCTCGTCTTTCTCGGCACGGTCCCGGCGGTCGCGAAGAACCCCGGGGACAACGTCCGCGCGACCCTGCAATGGCGCGTGACGCCGGCGCAACTTCGCGCGAGCTGCAACAGCGAAATCGCGCGCGCGAAGCGACGCATCGACGTCATCATCGCATCCCGTACCCCGCGCACGGCAAAGAGCGTTCTTCTTCCGCTCGAGAACATTACGGCCGACCTCAGCGACAATACGGTCGTCGACGCCGTCCTCTTCGATCTCTCGCCGTCGGCCGACGTCCGCAAGGCGTCCGAAGATTGCGGGAATCGGCTCAACGCGTTTCAAAGCGATTTTGCGGCACGCCCCGACGTCTATCGCGCGTTGCAAGCCGTCGCTGCGAGTCACACCGCGAAGCCGCCGTATGAGACGAAGATGCTGGAATTTTACGTGATCGGCGCGCGCCGTTCCGGAGCCGCACTGACGCCGGCCGCACGGAAGACTTTCATCGCACTCGAGAACGAGCTCGGCAAAATCGAGCTCCAATTTGCCTCGAATCTGCAAAACGACAAGACGACGATCACGATCACCCAGGCACAGACCAGCGGACTCGACGCCGATTTTGTCGCCACACTTAAAACGAACGCCGACGGTACTTTGACCGTGCCCGTCAACGAATCGACGTCCGCAGCGTTCATGCGCGACGAGCGGGACGCGGCGGCCCGCAAAGCTTTCTACATCGCCTCCCACTCACGCGGCGGAGCGCAGAATGTCCGCTTGCTCGAGCGCGCCATTGCGATCCGCGACCGCCTCGCGCATCTCCTCGGTTACAAAGACTGGGCGACATACCAGCTTTCCGATAAGATGGCGCGCGATCCAGAGCGCGTCATCAGCTTCCTCGAGGATCTCGATCGGCGCCTACTTCCGGGGGCACGAGAAGAACGCTCGGTGCTCGCGCAGCTCAAAGCTGCAGATACGGGCCAGGCGCCCGCCCAAATCGAACCTTGGGATTATTCGTTTTACGACAACGCGTTGCGCAAGACGAAATACGCCGTCGACCAGAACGAGGTCAAAGCATACTTTCCGGTGCAGCACACGATCGACGCAGTGCTCGGCATCTATTCGCACATGCTCGGCGTCACGTTCCGGCGCGCCCCCGATGACGGCTGGCTGTCTGCACCGGACGTCGTGCATTACACCGTCAGCGATACGGCCACCGGCCGCTTCATCGGAGATACGTACTTCGATCTCTATCCGCGGCCCGGAAAATATTCGCACTTTGCGAACTTCCCGCTCTTGCCCAACCGTCTGCTTCCGGACGGCAAGACGCGCGCACCGCTCGCGGTAATCATCGGAAACTGGCCGAAACCTGCGGCCGGTAAACCGGCGTTGCTAACCCATGACGAAGTGGAAACGTTCTTCCACGAATTTGGCCATAATATGGCGGCACTGCTCGCAACCGCACCATACGAGACGTTATCCGGCGGTTTCCGTCACGATTTTGTCGAGGCACCGTCGCAAATGCTGGAGAATTTCGTGTGGCAACCCGAGATCTTAAAGAAACTCTCGAGCCGATGGGATACGGGAGCGCCGTTGCCGGACGACCTGATCTCGAAAATCATCGCGGCCCGCTACGTCGATCAGGATTCGGAATACGTCGCGCAGGCCTTCCTCGCGCTCGTCGACATGACGTACCACACCAGCGGACCCAAAGTCGACACGACTGCCGTCTGGGGAACGCTGTTGGAACGCACGACGCCGTCACAATTCATCGCCGGAACCATGCCGCAGGCGTCTTTCGGGCATCTCATGGGAGGCTACGACGCCGGCTACTACGGCTATCTCTGGTCGAAGGTGTACGCGCAAGACATGTTCACGCGATTCCAGCGTGACGGGGTCGAAAGCGCAGTCGCCGGACACGCATATCGTAACGACATCTTGGCGCCGGCCATGACGTTCGAACCAGATCAAGAAGTTCGCACGTTTCTCGGACGCCCCATGAGTCCGGATGCGTTCTACGCGAGCCTCGGTTTACAACCGACTGCGCAGAAGTAACGGCAGCAGCGCGCTCGCGCTGCTGCTCGCTTTTGCAGCGCTATGGCTTGCGGGCTGCGCGGCATCAGCGAACGCTCATCGCGATCCCGACACGCTGATCGTGCTCGAGCTCGGCGACGCAGACACGCTCAGTCCGCTGTTCTCGAACAATGAGTACTCGGCGACGTACGAAGGCTTCGTCTTCGATGCGCTCGCGCAAGTCGGCGACGACTTCAAGATGATTCCTGACGCCGCGACGTCGTGGCGCAGCACGCCGGACGGCTTGCACTGGACGGTCGACATGCGTCACGACCTACGTTTTTCCGACGGAGTACCGCTCACGTCGAAGGACGTCGTGTTCACGTGGCAAGCCGCGCTGGATCCGGCCACCGGATACCCATATCGCGGCCAGTTTCTCTACGTCAAGAAAGTCACCGCCGAGGGCCCGTACCGGGTTCACTTCGACCTCTCGAACAAAAACGCGCTTTTCGTCACGAATGCTCTCAATTTGTACATTTTGCCCGAACACATCCTCGGTAAAATCCCGCACGGACACATTCGCGCATCCGATTTCGGCGAGCATCCCGTCGGTTCTGGTCCGTACGTATTGGCGTCGTGGAAGCACGACGAAAACCTGACCTTCGTTCCCAATCCGCACTGGTTCGGGGGCACTCCGAAAGTCAAGCGCATGATTTTTCAAATCGTGCTGAACGACCAAGCCCGAACGGATGCGATGGAGCAGGGCGTCGCCGACGTCGACGACTCTATCCCCGGCTCGGCGTATCAGATTATCCAAGGTGACGATAAGTCGGGGCGCACAAACTTGTTGCTGTTGCACATCCCCGACCTGTACGCGATTTTCATCCAGGTGAACTTTCGAACTCCCGGGCTTGGCGATCTTGCAGTTCGCCGCGCAATGATGTACGGATGGGATCGCAAGGACATGGTCGACGGCTACTATCGCGGCGACCAGGAGCTGGCGACGGGCCTGACGCCTGCCGGTCTGCGGCGCTGGTACGACCCGAACGTGATGCTGTATCCGTATGATCCGCAGCGGGCGCGAGCGCTGCTCGATGCCGCCGGATATCGCCTCGGGCCGGACGGCGTTCGTCGTAAAGGTAAACTGCGACTTTCATATATTCTCGATCTCGCAGGCAACGGCGGTGCCGGCCAGGATTTCGGCGCCGAATTTCAAGCCGACATGAAAGCGATTGGAATCGCCATCTCAATTCGAACGTTGGACTACGCGACGTGGGTCGAGCACACGAACGCCGGCAACTACCAGCTTGCCTACGGCGGTTGGGGCGGCACTCCGGATCCCGACGAGCAGACGTTCTTGGCGTGCGACCAATTCATACCGAACGGCAACAACATGAGCTTTTACTGCAATCCGAAGATGGACCGCATTCTCAGCGAAGCGCTGCAGACATTCGACTTCGACAAACGTCGCGCATTGTACGATCGGATGCAGGAAATCTATGCTGAAGACGTGCCGCAGCTCTATCTCTACTACGATTACTACCGCGCC
The DNA here is from genome assembly GCA_050733775.1 of Vulcanimicrobiaceae bacterium. GTDB lineage: Bacteria > Vulcanimicrobiota > Vulcanimicrobiia > Vulcanimicrobiales > Vulcanimicrobiaceae > JAFAMS01. The sequence continues at coordinate 14,596 of JBOHTT010000385.1, read as the reverse complement.
GCAGTCTCGCGCCGCGTGCACTTCGACTTGAAGACGGCGTTGCCGGGGCAATACTTGTGGCGTGACGTCGTCAACTGGCAGCTGGGCCCGCTGTAGTGTCGTACGTCATCCGCCGCCTGCTCGGCGCGATTCCGTTACTCTTCATCGTCAGCGTCATCTCATACGCGCTCATGGGGCTTGCGCCGGGAGGGCCGACGGCAATTTTTGCCGCGCAAGCACGGCGTATGTCGCCGGCGGCGCGAGCGGACTTCATCCATTCGCTGGGTCTCGACCAACCGTGGTACGTGCAATATTTCTACTGGCTGAAGAATCTCATATTGCACGGCAGCCTCGGTTTCTCGTACGTCGATCATCGGCCGGTCATCGAAAAGGTTATCGAGCGTCTTCCAGTCACGGTCGAGATGCTCAGCCTCGCGTTGTTCTTCACAGTACTGATCGCACTCCCAATCGGAGTATACTCGGCGATCAAACGCAACAGCGTTTTCGATTATGCTGCAACGGTACTCGCATTTGCGTCCTACGGCATGCCGGTATTCTGGCTTGCCATCATCCTCATCGACGCCTTCGCGGTACAGCTGCGCTGGTTTCCCAGCTCGGGAGCAAACTCGATCGGCGGAGAGAACAACGCGGTGGACCGGCTCTATCATCTCGTACTTCCGGTCGCAACCCTGACGATCGTCAGCCTCGCCGCCTGGATACGCTATCAGCGCGGGGCAATGCTCAACGTCCTCGGAGAGCTGTACCTGCGCACCGCGCGCGCCAAAGGCCTCGCTGAAGGCAAGGTGATCTTCCGGCACGCGCTGCGCAACGCGCTGCTGCCCACGATTACTTTGCTCGGATTGAGTCTGCCGGGACTTTTCAGCGGCGCGTACTTCATCGAATACGTTTTCTCGATCCCGGGCATGGGTTTTCTCGGCATCAACGCCGTCTTTCAACGCGACTATCCGACGGTAATGGCGCTCACGATGCTCACGGCCGTGCTCGTCATCTTGGGGAACCTCGCGGCGGACGTCGCGTACGGTCTCGCCGATCCGCGGATTCGCTATGACTAGGGCGGTGCTTCGCCGCTTTTTCCGGCATCCGCCCGGCGTTGCCGGCGGCATCGCGGTGCTCGTGCTCATCGTCGCCGTACTCGCCGGGCCGTTCCTAATCGGTCATTCGGCGATCGCCATCAACCATGCCGTCATGGGCTATCCGCAGGCGCCTTCGTCGCAGCATTGGCTCGGCACCGACCTCATCGGCCGCGACGTTCTCGCGAGGGCGCTCGACGGAGGGCGCATTTCGATCGGCATCGGTTTCACGGCCATGCTTATTGCGGTGGTTTTCGGTACGTTGTACGGCGCAATCGCGGGCGCTGCCGGCGGCATGCTCGATTCGGTGATGATGCGCATCGTCGACGCACTGTTTTCCTTTCCGACGTTCTTCTTGATCATCACCGTCGAGGCGCTCACCAATCAGTTTGCCGTCGGAATGATCGTGTTGATTTTGGGTCTGCTCTCGTGGATGGGCGTCGCGCGTCTCGTTCGCGCCGAGGTGCTGTCGCTTAGGAATCGTGATTTCGTGGAAGCAGCGCGTGCCATCGGCGTAAGTCAGGCGCGCCTGATTCTGCGTCATCTGGTCCCCAACTCGCTCGCACCTGTCATCGTGGCGGCGACGCTCGCAATCGGCGACAACATTCTCGCCGAAACCGGCCTGTCGTATCTCGGCCTCGGCGTGCAGCCGCCGACGCCGTCTTGGGGTAACATGCTGCAGGACGCGTTGCTCCCCGCTGCGCGCAATTCGCCGTGGCTCGTACTAACGCCGGGTCTTCTCATCGTTGTCACGCTCGTCGCGTTCGCGTTGTGCGGCGACGGACTGCGTGCCGCAATCGACGTTGCCGCAGAGCAGAGCGCGCCGGCGGCCGAGGAAGCAGAAGCGGCCTGAGGCCCTTCCTGCATACATTGCCGGAGCCTAGCGGTTGCCGCGAACCGCACGGGGAACATACTCGAACGTGAGCACGACGACCGCGGCACAACAACCGGCAGCGCTGCGGGAAATGGCGTTCGACCATCTTGAGTTTTATGTCGGAAACGCGCTGCAAGCCGCGTACTACTACTGCGCCGCTTTCGGATTCGAGGTCGTCGCGTACGGCGGACCCGAAACAGGATTGCCGGACCGCGCTTCTTACGTGTTGCGACAAAACGCGCTCTACTTCGTTCTCACGGAAGGGTTGCGAACCGACACCGATATCGCCGCGCACGTGCGAGCGCACGGCGACGGCATAAGAGACGTCGCCTTGACGGTTCGCGATGCACGAGCGGCTTGGGAAGCCGCGGTGGCGGCCGGCGCGAAATCGGTCGCAGCGCCGAGCGAATCGCTGGATGATGCGGGGTCGGTAATCACGGCATCGATCGGCACGTATGGCGACGTCGTCCACACCTTCGTGCAGCGCTCGGGATATCGCGGACCGTTCATGCCGCGATACGACGCGCTGACGCTGCCTGTTCGGGCAGCCCATCCAGTGGGGCTTTCTCATATCGATCATTGCGTCGGTAACGTCGGCTGGGGCGAGATGGAACGCTGGGTGGAGTACTACCGTCACGTGTTCGGTTTCTCGCAACTGGTCAGCTTCGACGAGCGCGATATTTCGACCGAATATACGGCGCTGCGCTCCAAAGTCATGACGGATCCGCAAGGCGTCGTCAAATTTCCAATCAACGAGCCGGCCGAGGGCCGTAAGAAATCGCAGATTGAAGAGTACTTGGACTTTTACGGCGGACCCGGCGTGCAGCACGTCGCGATCGCGACGAACGATATCGTGGCTACGGTCAGAGCGTTGCGCGCGAACGGCGTCGAGCTTCTGGAAACGCCTGGTTCGTACTACGACGAGCTCGAGGCGCGTATCGGCCGCATCGAGGAGGCAACGCCGGTGTTACGAGAGCTCGGAATTCTGGTCGATCGCGACAATCTCGGTTATCTGTTGCAAATCTTCACGAAGCCGCTCAGCGGCCGGCCCACGGTATTCTTCGAGATCATTCAGCGCAAAGGCAGCAAATCGTTCGGCAAAGGAAATTTCAAAGCACTCTTCGTTGCAATCGAGCGCGAGCAAGAACGGCGAGGTACGCTCTAAAACGGCAGCCGGCGCCGAACCCATCGGAAGAGTTTGCGCTCCATCGGGATCATCGGTGCAGTAACTCCGGCGAGCAGGCCTAAGACCGAAGCGCCTGCGGCGAGCATGAGCGGCTTGTTGGCAATCGGCGCAACGGCGCCGATTCGGTCGCGAATGCGATTCGGTACGTCGATTTTGTAGCGGATCGCATCCGCGGTTTCGCCGAGGCGTTCGCGCGTGCGCTCGATTTGCTTTCTGATTTCGGCGGGATCTTGGTTCATTCTTCGGCACCTGCTTTTATCACACGGCCCGCTGCGGCGCCGATTCCGAATGCAGCAGCTGCAACGATCGTCGGATGTTCTTCTGCATACGTGCGGAGATCGTACAGAATTTGGGAGAGGTCCGCACTCTCGAGGTATCGTGACAGATCGTCGACGCGCTCGGCCGCTGTTTGCGCGTAGAGCGTTGCATGCGGTACGCCGAGCGATTCCAGCTCTCTTCCGACACCTTCGACGCCGTCGGCCACACCGCGCAGTTGAATCGCCCATCGGATTAGGCGTTTGCGAACGGCAGCGTCCATCGTGCCTTGCCGCTCAACCGTGTACTCAGCTTCCTCGATTTCGATTTGCATGTCGGATGCCTCATACCCATTGGAAGGCCTAGCCGAGGCGAGGGTGGCCGGCTTGGATTGCGCGAATACCCGGCTATCGCTAGTAAACGTCGGGGTGTGGGCAAGAAGCCCGTCGCTGTCAAGAAGCGGGAGCGCGTTCGCGCACCCGATCAGCATCGCATTCGCCAGCTTCTGATGGCCGCGGCGGTAACGGCTGAAACCGCCGACGAGCACATCGCACATACCGTGACGCTGGGCTGCAATTTATTGGAATGCGAGTCGGGTGCCGTGTTCGAGCTGGATCGCGCGCCCTCGGACTCGGCGATTCCGGAACGGCTCTGTCGTCTTCCGCTCGCGGGTGAGGGCGTCATGGTGCTCGACGACCTTGCGGGACTCGATTATTTGAACGAGACCGCCGACGGCACGCCGTCCGCATTCCGCTCGTATATCGGCGCGCCTATCAACGTACGGGGAGCCATCGTCGGCACGCTCAATTTTGTCTTCCGTAAACCACGCAAAGGAGCGTTCAGCGAAGACGATCGCGATCTGGTTCAAATGATCGGCGCGTTGATCGGGAACGCAATCGAACGCCGCCGCAACCACGAGCGCCTGCACCGGTTGGCATATTTCGATATGCTTACAGGCTTGCCGAATCGCGTGCAGTTCGTCGAGCGCCTGTCCGACACGCTATCGCAAATGGTAGCGGCGAGCCATCGCCGGCGCATTGCCATAATACTGCTCGATCTGGACGACTTCAAGGAAATCAACGACACGTTCGGCTACGGGCGCGGTGACGCCGTGCTTTCCGTCATCGGCGAGCGCCTACGTTTGCGGGTCGGTTCGCGCGGCACGGTGGCGCGCATGGGCGGCGACGAATTCGCGGTGCTCGTCACCGACGAAACCGAGGCCGGCGGCTTCGACTCATTTGCCGAATCGATCCGGTCCGCCATCGATACACCCATCGTCATCGCGGGTTACGAGCAGTACGCCACTGCCAGCTTAGGCGTCGCGATCTTCCCCGACGACGGCGGAGACGCAGACGCGCTTCTCAAGCATGCCGACGTCGCGATGTATCGGGCGAAAGAAAAGGGGCGCAATTTCGTCCAATTCTACACGCCCGTTTTGAATGCCGCGATGACGACACGCCTGCAGCAGGAAAAGGCGCTACGCAAAGCGCTCGCACGCGGCGAGTTCGAAGTCTACTATCAACCGCAATTCGAGCTCGCTTCGGACCGCCTCTTCGGGTTGGAAGCGCTGGTGCGGTGGCATCATCCAAAGCTCGGCATGATCCGGCCCGATTTATTCATTCCGAACGCTGAAGGTAGCTCCGTCATCGTCCTCATCGGTGAGCTCGTCATGGAAAAGGCATGCCGCCAGCTCGTGCGATGGCAAGCACGTGGCCTCAAGAAGCTGCGCGTATCGGTCAATCTCTCGGCCCGGCAATTTCACGAGACCGACCTCCTGAAGCGAGCCCGGTCGGTCCTCGATGCAACGGGTTTGGATCCGGAAACTCTCGAGTTCGAAATCACCGAATCCGTCGCAATGGACGACGCGGAACGATCGACCGAAATCATGCAACGTCTGCGTGACGTCGGCATCCGCTTCTGCCTGGACGACTTCGGCACCGGCTATTCGTCTCTCGGTTATCTCAAGCGTTTCCCCATCGATACGCTGAAGATCGATCAGTCTTTCGTACGCGACGTGCTCGCCAAGCCGGACGACGCGACGATCGTCCGTACCGTCATCGCCATGGCGCACAACTTAGGGCTGGACGTTTGCGCGGAAGGCACCGAAACGAAGGAACAACTCGAATTTCTGCGTCGCAATACCTGCGACCGCGTGCAAGGCTTCTATTATTCTCGGCCCTTGCCGGCCGCCGATCTCGAGCCCTTTATCGAGGCAGCGCTTGCGGCCCACGGCAATTTGGAAACGGCGCAGGAAGGCGCATCGCCTGGGTAAGACACCCCCAGCGTGACGTCCCTGTTGACCCCGGACCTGGGCCGGGAAGATTTTCTGGATTGGTATCGGCGCAATCGCGCGCGCTCGCGCGTGCTTTTCGACAGCGTTACGCCCGCGATCTATTACAACCGTCCGATTCCGTTGCGTATGATGCCCGCGTTCTACGAGGGCCATCTTCCGGTGTTTTCCTACACGAAATTGATCCGTGAGGCGCTACGGGGCCCTTCGCTCGACGCGCATTTCGAAAAGATCTTCGAGCGCGGCATCGATCCGACGCCGTCGGGCGCCGGCAGTGCCGTTTCTCGTCAAGCGCCAACTTGGCCCACTCGCGCCGAGATTCAAGCATACGGTGCCGCGTGCGATGCCGCGATCGAGGACGCGCTACTGAACGCCGAGCTGAACGTACCCGGCGACCCGTTCCTGGATCGCGCATGGGCCGTCTGGACGATTCTCGAGCACGAGCCCATGCATCACGAGACATTCGCGTACATCATGCGGCGCATTCCGCCACAGCACAAAATACCGCCCGACGATTACGTGCCGCCTCGCGACGCCGAGCATCCACGGCTCGAACGCGTCGAGATCCCTGCCGGTGCCGCAACGCTCGGATTACGGCGCGACGAAGCTGCGTTTGGATGGGATAACGAGTTCGAACAAACGGAAGTTCAGGTCGCCGCCTTTGATTGCGACACCCACCCGGTGACGAACCGTCAGTGGATGAACTTCGTGCGCGACGGCGGACCGTTGTCGCCGTTTTGGGTCGAAGAGGACGGAACGTTCAAGCTCTTGGGTGCGTGGCAGATCCTACCGATGATGGAATCGGCTCCGGTGTGGGTCACGAACGATCAGGCGCGCGCATACGCAGCTTGGTGCGGCCGTCGCGTCATGACGGAGCCGGAATACCACCGGGCGGCCTTCGGGACGCCCGACGGCTTCGAGCGCGCGTACCCATGGGGCGACGATCCGCCGTCGCCGCTGTACGGTAATTTCGACTGGCAAAGCTGGGATCCGATGCCGGTCGGTTCGTCACCACTCGGTGTGAGCGCATGGGGCGTTCACGGCCTCGTCGGTAACGGCTGGGAACAGACATCGACGCCCTTTGGGCCGTTCCCGGGCTTTCGGCCGCATCCGATCTATCCGCCCTACTCGACGGACTTTTTCGACGGCAAGCATTACGTCGTCAAAGGCGCTTCGCCGGTGACGTCGGTGGAGCTGATTCGCAGCACGTTCCGCAACTGGTACTACGGCGATTATCCGTATCTGTTCGCGAAATTCCGAACCGTCAGCTCTTGAAGATCGTCAGCCTGCTGCCGAGCGCGACGGAAATTTGCTTTGCGCTTGGATTAGGCGACGACGTCGTCGGTGTAACGCACGAATGCGACTATCCCCCCGAGGTTCGTGAGAAGCCCAAGCTGACGCGATCGAACTTACCGCAAGATCTGCAAACGCATCCGGGAGCGAGCCCGCCGCCCAATGCAGAGCGCTCCGCGCAGATCGATCGACACGTTCGGTCGAACGTGCACGAAGGGTCGAGCCTGTACGACCTCGACGCCGAGCTATTGGAACGGCTGAAGCCGGATCTCATCATCACGCAGGAGCTCTGCGCCGTATGCGCGGTCTCGTACGAGATCGTTTCGTCTGCCGCGAAGCGGCTCGGGGCAGCGCCGCACATCCTCTCCCTCGAGCCGACGACGCTCGAGGGCATCTACGACACGATCCTTACCGTCGCAGAGTTCGCGAACGTCTCCGAGAAAGGCAAGCGCGTCGTCGAGCTGCTGCGCGCGGGGGAAGATGCGATTCGCGTTCGCACGCGCAAATGCGACAAGCCACGCACGCTTCTTCTCGAATGGACGAGTCCTCCGATGGGCGGCGGACATTGGGTCGCCGATCTGCTCGAGCTTGCCGGAGCGGAACCCGTGCTCGTCAATCGCGGCGGCGACTCGCAAGCGATAACGTGGGACGCCATTGCAGAGGCCGATCCGGACGCCATCTTCGTGGCGCCGTGCGGATACGACGTCCGAATGGCGAAGGAGGCTATCGCCGCGATCGGCGCCGAGCCCGATTGGGCGGGGCTTCGCGCAGTGCGCGCCGGTCGTGCGTGGGCAGTCGACGGCAACGCGTACGTGAATCGCCCAGGACCGCGCGTCATTCGCTCGGCCGAGATTTTTGCCGAAGCGCTGCATCCCGAATCCTTTGCGGGGATGATTCCGGTCGACGGTGCGCTCGCGCGACTTACCGTCTAGACGCTAAGACGCAGAACGCTCGGCTACCAAATGCCGGTGCAGTTTGATTTGGTGAAAGTATGCCGAGTACGCTTTGAACCAGCGGTCGAGAAGTACTTCGTCGCTGTCGCCGAGCGCGATGCCCGAAGCTTGCGCGGTGTCGCGCAGCAATTCGATGATGCGTCGATTCGAAAGCCGGCCAAACTTGTAAAGCCCGGCACGCCAAGCGCATTCAAACGCATCCTCGTGGAGAATGCGGTCGACGTCATCTCGGTAGACGCCCACCAATTCGGGCCCGCGCCGGGTCGCCACAATGCGACCATAATAGCATAGGTCAGGCCGGGAGGGACCCCACGAGCGCCATACGACTCTGCAATTCTGTATCGATTGCGTCAAGGAATTGCTCGGTATTAAGCCAGGGCTGCGACGGCCCGATTAGCTGCGCGAGATCCTTCGTCATCTTGCCGCCCTCGACCAGGTCTACGCACACACGTTCCAGCGTTTCCGCGAATGCGATGACGTCCGACGTTCCATCCATCTTCCCTCGATATGACAAGCCGCGCGTCCATGCGAAAATCGAAGCGATCGGATTAGTCGACGTCTCCTTGCCTGCTTGATGCAGCCGGTAATGCCGCGTGACCGTTCCGTGTGCGGCTTCGGCCTCGATCGTATTGCCGTCCGGGGTCATCAACACCGACGTCATGAGGCCAAGCGAGCCGTAGCCTTGCGCGACCGTGTCGGACTGCACGTCGCCATCGTAATTCTTGCACGCCCAAACGATTTTGCCGTGCCACTTCAGCACCGACGCGACCATGTCGTCGATCAAACGATGTTCGTACGTCAGGCCGGCCTCGTCAAACCTCGGCTTGAACTCGCGATTGAAGACCTCTTCGAACAAGTTCTTGAAGCGGCCGTCGTACGTTTTTAGGATCGTATTCTTAGTCGAAAGATAAACGGGATATTTGCGCGACAATCCGTAGTTGAAACACGCGCGAGCGAAGCCGCGAATCGATTCATCAAGGTTGTACATCGCCATTGCGACCCCAGCGTCCTCAAAAGTGAAGACATCTCTCTCGATCGGTACGCCTCCGTCGCGCGGCTCGAAACGAAGCGTCAGCTTGCCGGCACCGGGGACCAATATTTCGGAGGCACGGTATTGATCTCCGAAACCGTGCCTTCCGATAACGATGGGCTCGGTCCAGTTCGGAACGAGCTTTGGAATATTCTTGCAGATGATCGGCTCCCGAAAGATCGTCCCACCGAGCTCGTTGCGGATCGTGCCGTTCGGCGACTTCCACATCTGCTTGAGGCCAAATTCTTTTACGCGCGCGTCGTCGGGGGTGATCGTCGCACACTTGACTCCGACGCCGTACTTTTTGATCGCCCTTGCGGCGTCGATTGTGATGCGATCGTCGGTTGCGTCGCGCGACTCGACGCCAAGATCGTAATATTTCAGGTCGACATCGAGGTAGGGCAAAATCAGCCGATCGCGGATCATCTGCCAAATGATCCGAGTCATTTCATCGCCGTCGAGCTCGACGACCGGGTTCTTTACTTTGATTTTCGACACGCGCGTTTCTTCGCGGCGACAGTTGCTCTCCCTATGCGGGAATCAACGGACCAGAAACGTCTGCGACAGAAATCTTACCATCACCCAGGGCGCGATGTAACGCCGCATCCAGCGACATTGCTCGGCCTTCTCGGACGGCGCGATCGTGAGAGATTCGGTCCATACGGCGCTCGATAATCTCTGCTAAACGCCCGTTCTCTCGGCGCTCTCGCAACGATCCTGCCACCCCGTGCGTGTGGCGAAGCGTCCCTGCAAATGCAAGCAGGCGCGCAGCGCTCTCGTCGTCGTTGCCGTCGATGGCAATCGACGCGCTCAGCTCGAACGCCGACGCCAAGCGTCCGGGATGCGCGTGAAGACGTAGGCGTTCCAGGGCATCGCGCGCGTGCATGCGGCCTACGATGGGATCGCGACGCAATTCCGCACGCGCCAGCAGTAACGTCGTCCAGCCGACCGACGCGTCATCCCCTAGCTCTTGGCATGCCGCCGCAACGTCGTGAATCACCTCGATGGCTTGGGACTCGTCGCCGCGTTGCGCCCACATTTCCGCGATCTCGGAAACCACCATCAGGACGAGGGAGGTGGATCCGCCTTTGCGTGCCGCGTCCGACGCCTCGTCGAGCATGCTGAGAGCTTGCGGAATGTCACCGCGCTGCTCGACGACGATCTCGGACCATCCGATGAGCGCACGCGCCAGCGATCGCGAATCGCGCGCGATGCGAAACGCATTCGTCGCGTGGTGGAATAACGAAGCCGCTTCGTCGTACCGAGCGCGAGCCTGACGCGCAAGCGCCAATGCCAACATGACGCGCGCGACCTCCGCTCCGTCGTTGCTGGAGCCGGTCTCGACGCGCAAGCGTTCGGCCAATTCCTCGAGATGGTCCGTATCGGCACCGGCAGCTGCTACTTCGATCGCGGCTTCGAGCGTGTCGAGTATTCTGCGCCGCGACAGCGCGGCTGATTCCGCAATCGCTGCATTCAAGAACCGCCGCGCATCGGCATAACGCCCGGTTTCGATCCAGTATGGAGCCATGTCGGCTGCAAGCGCAGCGCCGGATTCGACGTCTTCGCTATCCACGAGCGCCCAGACCAGCACGGTCTCGACGTTTTCGAGCACGGCAGTATAGTGGTTAAATGCTTCGTTCGGCTCGACGTCCCGCTGCAGCCGCAGCGCACCAACGAGACTCGCGTAGTATTTCGTCGCTGCGGCCCGCACGACACCGGGATCGTCGAATTCCGGAAGGCGCTAACGCAGATACTCGGCGATCGTGGTCAGCAGGCGGTAACGGCCGCTCTCCAAATCGACTTGGACGATCGACTTTTCCACCAGGCGCGTCAGCAATTCGAAGCTCCCTCCGAATGCATCGTCGCCGCCCGCGACCGCACTTGCAGCTTCCTCATCGAACGGTCCCGGTAAAAGGGCGAGGCGCGCTGAGAAGCGGCGCTCTTCATCGCTCAACAAATCGAAGCCCCATGCGATTCGCTGATTCAAATCGGTAGGTTGCCCGAGCGGTGTGCCGTGTTCTGCAAGTTGTTGCAGGCTCATGAAACCGAGACGCATTGCCGCGAGCTCGATGGCGAGCGGCAAACAGTCGCCGCGACGGCAAATCTCGTTGACGTAGACTTCTTCGCGGGAATCCACGTCGAATTCCGTTCGTACGTCCTTGGCGCGGGCCACAAAAAGTTTGGCCGCGTCCGAAAGCGCGAACGGATCCAGCCGCAAACGGACTTCTCCCGAAAACTCCAGGGGCTGACGCGACGTCGTAATGATTCGCGAATCCGGGCAACGCCGAACGATCTGACTGACGAGCGACCGGCACGCTTCGAGCAGATGCTCGCACGAATCCAAGATAATGAGCGCCGGCGATGCGACAAGCGAGACGAGCAGCGCATCGAGATCGGGAGCCGTATGCAAACCAACGGCAGACGCGACGAGAGCCGGCAAGTGCGCTTCATCCCGCTCCGCTCCGACTTCAACGAGCCATACGCCGCCGGGGAACGAAGCTAGCGCGGCGTGTGCGGCCGCGATGGCCAAGCGCGATTTTCCGACGCCGCCCGGCCCGAGAATCGAAATCACTGCCGACGTCGGCAACGCTCGTGCAAGCGTCGCAAGCTCCGCATCGCGCCCGACGAACGAGGTCGCCTGCGCCGGCAAGTTCGTGCGACCCTCAAAACGACGCCGCGCCGGTTGCGCTTCTTCAATATAGGTGGCGGTCGCCGCGCGATTACGACCCGCTTCTTTCGCGCGATACAGCGCGGCGTCGACGGCTGTAACGAGCGTCCCAACTCGGTCTTCAGCCTTCGGCACCATGGTCGCGACGCCAGCACTGATGCTCACGTGATCGAGCTCGGAGCCGCGGTGCATTATGTGCAGTTCCGCAACCTTCTTGCACATGCGCTCCGCAACTTCGATCGCGCCTTCTTCCGGCGTGTTCGGCAGCACCGCGACGAATTCTTCACCGCCGTACCGCGCGATGAGGTCGCCACTTCGCGAGACACAGCTCGTGATGGCTTGAACGATCTGCTGCAAGCAATGATCGCCGGCAACGTGGCCGTACGTGTCGTTATAGACCTTGAAATAGTCGACGTCGACCATAACGAGAGACAGCGGTTCGCCCGAACGGCCCGCCCGACGCCATTCTTCCACGAGATGTTCGTCCAAGACCCGACGATTATGTGCACCCGTGAGCGCATCGCGCGTTGCGAGCGCTTCTAGTCGGTCCTTCTCGCGAGAGAGGCCTACGCTATAAATCGCGACGGCCATGTACCGCGCGCAGGTTTCCAGCAATGCCACGTGTTCGGGCGCGAACCGCCGAACGCCGCCGCCAAGCGCCAAGAATCCGAAACAGCCCGCACCGTAACGCAGCGGAACGAACAAAACGACGCGCTCGTCGCCGACGGCATGCAAACTCGACGTTTGCGGATCGATGTCTTCAACGTCGATTTCTTCGAAAGCCTCGGTCGGCGATTCGCCGTCGGCCGCAAACGACCACGATACATGCAATTTGCCGCTGCGCGATTCGACGATCGCGACGAAATGCGCACCGAATTGCGAGGCGAGTAAATCGCAAACGCGAGTAAACAATACGTCCGGCGGCAGCGCGGAGACGAGCATCTCGGCTGTCCGCCTTATGATCATCCGCTCGCGCAAAAGACCGCCGGACCGAACACCGGCGTCGGCCATGAGGGCGAGCAGGCTTCTAGGGGTAGGCTAGCTTCCCTACCGCTCCAGGCTGCCGGCTTCCGCCACCTCATTGAGCCCGAGAATGCTGCCGACACCGTCCGCGCCGATCGCAAAACGGCTCAGACCCGCGGGGGTGAAGCGAATTTCGATTTTTCCACCCTCGTCGTCTCCAAGAATGACGCGAAGAAGCGCGTGCAGCACGCCCGCATGAGTGACGACCAACACACGGCCACCCCGCGGCAATACAGCCTGAATCGCTGCCACAGCCCGGGCCGCACGTCGGACGACATCGTCGAATAATTCACCGCCCGGCGGTGCCTGCGTCTTCGGGCGCGACCAGCCGTCGAGGGCAAGTTTTGGGTCCCGCTCCACGATCTGCGCCCACGTGAGGCCTTCCCAGTCGCCAAACGCCATCTCGCGAAGATCGGTATCGATTCGCAACGTTGTTTGTGGATGAAAGCTTAGGATGATGCGCGCCGTCTCGACGCAACGTGCGAGATCGCTCGACACCGCCGCGTCGAACGTCGTTCCGCGCAAGCGCCCCGCCAAGAGTAGAGCTTGTCAGCGACCATGCGCATCGAGCGGAACGTCCGTTTGTCCTTGGAAGCGAAGGTCCGCGTTCCAAGCCGTACGCCCGTGGCGAACGCAGACCAGCTCGATCACACTGGATTCTTACTTCGCAAACATCGGACGGCCTTCGCGTGCCACGAGGAGATCGTGCATGTCGCTCGCGTGCTCTTCTTCTTTGGCCAAGATCCCTTCCACCATGACGCGACTTTTGACGTCTTTATCACCGAACCACCGTACCATCTCGGTGTAGGACTCGACGGCAATCCGCTCGGCGACGAGATTCTCTTTGATCATCTCGACGAGCTCGCGAGGATCGCTGTATTGGGAATGAGAGCGCGTGAGCAGACCTTCCGGATTCATATTGGGAGTACCACCAAGCTCGTTGATGCGCTCGGCGATCAGATGCATGTGGTCGGTTTCGTCTTTGGCATGCTCGAGAAATTCCGCTTTGACTTCCGACGAATTGATGCCCACGGCGGAAACGGCGTGGGCGGTGTAACGCAAGATGCAGACGATTTCGGTGGCGAGCGCGCTCTGCAACACCTCGATCGCAGCCGCGGGATCGAGGCCGTAGCTCGACGTCACCGCGCCGCGTTCCATCGAGGCGCGAGCACGCCGGCGCAGCTCTTTGACGTCGGAAAGGAACGGCTTCGACTTCTCAGAGTCGGAACGTTTGAACAGCATGTGCCAACGTTACCCCGTCGAAGGCGGCTCCATGCGCGAAGATCGGGCTCGCGGGGCCTTGATTCGATGCTGTCGTGCCCTGTGGGAGCGAGGCCTCGTCAGCGGCTCGAGCGGCAACGTCAGTGCTCGCCTCGATGACGGCTCGGTTCTGATCACGCCCACGCGCAAAGCGCTCGGGCTTCTGAACGAAGACGATCTCGTTCGCATGTCGCACGACGGCGGGGCGCTCGAGGGCGGCAAACCTTCCAGTGAATGGCGGCTGCACGTCGCCGCGTACGCAGCGCGGCAAGATATCGAATCGGTCGTGCATACGCATCCGACGTTTTGCGTGGTGTGGGCCGGCCAGGACCGGCTTTTCCCGCGGGAAACGGTCGCGTCGACGGAATCGCTCGCCGCGACGACGTTTGTGCCCTATCATCCGACCGGCAGCCAGGCACTGGCTGACGCAACGCGCGAAGCGCTCCGCGACGGAGCGCCACTCGCACTTCTCGCGCGTCACGGGCTCGTCGCGGTGTCGCACGACATCGACGAAGCTTACGTGCAGACCGATCTGGCTGAAGAATGCGCGAAGGTCGCCTACTATTCGGCGCTCTTTCGCGCGGACGTCGGCGTCGTTTCCTAACGAGTTCCGGCGCGCGACTCGGAGAGGGGGAGATTCGAACTCCCGAGACCCTTGCGGGTCTGCTCGCTTTCCAAGCGAGTGCCTTCGACC
>JBOHTT010000384.1:0-7782 GCA_050733775.1 Vulcanimicrobiaceae bacterium | reverse complement strand
CTCTTGTACGTAATCATCGCGATCTTGCGTGCCAGGCGCAAACCATCGAGCGGCGGCAGGCCGTCGTAATAGTCGCCGCCACGAAACTTTGGATCGAGCCGGATAGCCTCGAGCGCGATGCGGTTGTAGGCGATGCCGAACGCCGAGAAATGATCGTACGCACCGATTGCGATCGAATGACCGACCATGTCCGGATGGTCCAACGCCCACTGCAGCGCTTGCATGCCGCCGAGTGAGCCGCCCATGACCATCGCGAGCCGCTCGACGCCGAGTTTTCGCAATGCGCGATATTGCGCTTCCACCATGTCTTTGACGGTGACCAGCGGCCAGCGCGGTCCATACGGTTTGCCGTCGGGCGCCGGTGACGCGGGTCCGGTCGAGCCGTAACATCCGCCCAGGACGTTGATGCCGATGATGCATGCGTCCGCAGGATCGAGCAACTTGCCTTCGCCTGCGATTCCTCCCCACCAATCCAGCACGTTCGAGCTGCCGGTGAGGGCATGCGGAACGAGTACGGCGTTGGTGCCGCGATCGTTGAGCTTTCCGTGCATCGTGACGCACTGCGTCACGCGCTCGAGCTGCTCGCCGTTGGACAGGTCGAGCCGCCCGACGTCAACCTCGGAGGTCATGCGACGGCGAATCTATCACGGCTAGCTGGCTTGGGTCAACCTCGCCGCCGCTTTGGCCTTCGATCCCACGCGGCGCACGTAGACTTTCGTGAATTCGGCGCCGACCAAGAAAATTTGCGCGCAGTAATAGATCCAAATCAGGATCACGACCAGCGATCCGAGCGCGCCGTACCATGAGGTCGTAGCGGCGCGTCCCAGATACCACCCTAGCGCCATCTCGCCGAGCGTGAACATGAACGCCGTCACAAAGGAGCCGACCAGAATGTCGCGCCAGTCGAGGGTCGTTGCCGGCAGCACTTTATAGATGATTGCCACCAAGAACATCGTCACGAAGAACGTGAACATCACGCCCAGCACCTGAAAGATGATGACGAAACCGGGAAAGAGCCGCTCCAGCCCCGCGGCAAGCGACGTGATGAGCGCGTTGACGACGAGCGTCACGATCAGCAATAGCGCGATGCCGCCGATCATCGCAAAGGGAAGAAAGCGGTCGCGGATCACGACCCATATTCCGCCGCGCTCTTGCGGCACGCTGAAGACGGTATTGAGCGCGTCCTCGATCGCGCCGAAAAGCCCACCTGCCGCTAGAATGACAAAGAACCAGCTGGCAATCGCCGTGAGCAGCGACTTGCCTTGATGCGTCATGATCGCCGTGACGATCGTATTGAGTCCCGCCGCAGCTAACGGTCCGGCTGAGTGCGTGACGACCGCAAAGAGCTCTTGGCGTGCATGCTGTTCGCCGACGGACTTGCCCAGAATGAGCCCGGCGATCTGAATGACGACGATGAGAAACGGCGCGAGCGCAAAGCTCACGTAGAACGCGAGCGCGGCGGCAAGCCGCTGCGCTCGATCGGCGTTCCACGCATCGTAGGTGCCGCGAACCAGGCCGATCACAGTGTGCACGATTGCAAACTGTCTTTACCCGGCGGCGCCCGCTTGGTTAGTCCTCTTTCGAGCCTTCCATGGAAGCTCGTTTGCGCAGCTCTTCGACGACGCCCGAATCGGCGAGCGTCGTCGTGTCGCCGAGCATACGGCCTTCCGCGATATCGCGCAGCAACCGGCGCATGATCTTGCCGCTGCGCGTCTTGGGCAGCTCCGGCGTAAACGTCAGATACTTCGGCCGCGTGAAGCGGCCCAGCTTCGTCGCGACGTGCTCGCGCAGCTCGTCGGCGAGCTCGCGCGAACCAGGGTCGCTGCCCTTGAGCGAAACGAATGCCACGATCGCTTGGCCCGTGATCTCGTCCATCTTGCCGCACACGGCAGCCTCTGCGACCTTCGGATGATCGACCAGCGCGCTTTCGACCTCGGTCGTCGAAATGCGGTGGCCGCTGACGTTCATGACGTCGTCGACGCGGCCCATGAACCAAAAGTCGCCGTCCTCATCGCGCTTGCATCCGTCGCCGGCAAAGTACAAGTGCGAGAACTTCGACCAATACGTTTCCTTGTAGCGGTCCGGATCGCCGTAAATTCCGCGCAGCATCGACGGCCATGGCGTTTTCAGGACGCAATATCCTCCGCCGCCGAGCGGCACGCTCTCGCCGGCATCGTTGACGATGTCGGCGGAAACGCCCGGAAACGGCTTCGTCGCGGAACCTGGCTTCAGCGTCGTGATGCCGGGAAGCGGCGAAATCATGATGCAGCCCGTTTCGGTTTGCCACCACGTGTCGACGACCGGGCATCTCCCGCCGCCGATGTACTGGTGATACCAAATCCACGCTTCGGGATTGATCGGCTCGCCGACGGAACCGAGAATTCGCAAGGAGCGCATGTCGTGCTTTTGCGGATACTCCTGGCCCCACTTCATGAACGTGCGGATTGCCGTCGGCGCGGTATAGAGAATACCGACTTTATAACGCTCGACGATCGACCAGAGGCGATCCTTGTCCGGAAAATCGGGCGTGCCTTCGTAGATAACGCTCGTCGCCGCGTTGCACAGCGGCCCGTAAACGATGTACGAATGTCCGGTTACCCAGCCGATGTCGGCGGCGCACCAATAGACGTCGTCATCCTTGTAATCGAAGATCAGCTTGTGCGTCGTCATCACGCCGGTCAGATATCCCGCCGTCGTATGCATGATGCCCTTGGGCTTCGCCGTCGTGCCGCTCGTGTAGAGCAGATACAGCAGATCTTCGGCGTTCATGCGTTCGGGTTCGCACGTCGTCGATTCGTTTTTAACGAGATCTTCGAACCAATAGTCCCGGCCCGGCTCCATCTGGACGTCTTGACCCGTTCGCTTCGCAACGATGACGTGCTTGAGTGACGGCATGCCTTTGGCGATTGCTGCATCGCAGTTCGCTTTGAGCGCGACGGTGTTTCCGCGACGCCACGCGCCATCCGCAGTGATGAGGGCGACGCACTCCGAGTCGTTGACGCGATCGACGATCGAGTCCGGTGAAAAGCCGCCGAAAATTACCGAATGGGGCGCGCCGATTCGCGCACATGCCAGCATGGCCACGGGCAGCTGCGGAATCATACCCATGTAGATCGCAACGCGGTCGCCCTTGTGAATGCCGAGCTTCCGCAGCGCGTTTGCGAACTTGCAAACGTCTTCGAGCAGTTGCGCGTACGTGATCGTCCAGCGGTCGCCTGGCTCGCCTTCGTAATAGTAGGCGATGCGCTTGCCGAGGCCGGCACGGACGTGACGGTCCAAGCAATTCACCGACGCATTGAGCTCGCCGTCCGCAAACCATTTGGCGAACGGCTCGTTCCACTCCAGCGTCTTCGTGAAAGGCTTCATCCACTCGAGCTTGCGCGCCCAGCTCGCCCACCACGCGACCGGATCGCGCTCGGCCTCTTCATAAATGCCTGGTTGAGCATTCGCGGTTTTTGCCAGCTCGGGAGGCGGCGGAAACCGCCGGCTTTCGACGAGAAGGGTGGCGATGGCGTCCTTCGTCTGCTGCATGCGCCGTTGTTCTGGGACTTCGAGCACCTTCCCGCGAACGTCGCGAGATGGTCGTCTCCGTACTTCGAATCGACCCTCGTTTAACGATGTCTGACGGCTTTTACGGCGGATTGCTGGCGGGCGCCGTACTGTCCGTGTTCTTCATCGCCGTCGACTTGCTGCTCCGCGAGCCAATCGATTCAATCTACTTATTCGTAGCCTCAGCCGTATTGGGTAAAGCGGCGCTTACCGGCGGGTGGATGCCGATCGCGCTGGGGATTGCGATGTTCTTTTTGATGGCCGCGATCGGCGGCATCGTATTTTCCATCCTCGCGCGCAACTGGCAAGCGCTCGCTACGACGCCCACGTCGTCGCTCGCCGGATTGGTCTACGGCTTCTTCGTGTGGCTGGTGTTCGTCGATATCATCATTCCGTCGACGGGTATGCAGCAGACAGTCGACCATCCGCTTTGGATCTCGGCGGCCGGGATCGGCATCTTCTATGGCTCCGCATTGTGCGAATATCTCGCGAACGTCTCGCGATTGCGCAAAGCTCGCCACGAGCGAGCAGGCGAGACGTCGCCCGGTCCTGCCGGTCGTGCGTAGCCGTTCTTGACCCTCCGCCGGACGCGTGATAGCCTAATATTGGCAGTCATCGCAGCGGACTGCTAAAGGTAGTGAAAAACCACGGCACTCGATAAGCGCAAGGCATTCATCCTCCAGACGGTCGTGTACGAGTACATCAACACGGCAGAGCCCGTCGGATCGATGACGCTCACGCAAAAGTACAACTTGGGCGTATCGTCGGCGACGATCCGTAACGAGATGGCGGAGCTGGAAGCGGGCGGCTTCTTGGTGCAGCCGCACACGTCCAGTGGACGCGTGCCGTCGGATGCCGGGTACCGCCTGTACGTCGACGAGCTCATGTCGCCAGAAACGCTGCGGCCGGAAGACCAGCAACGCATTCGCGATGAGTTTCGCGCCGCAAGCCGCGATCTCGATGAGGTGATCGAGCAAACGACGCGCCTCTTGGGACAGCTCTCGCGAAGTCTGGCATTCGTCATTGCGCCTGCGCGGTCGACGCAGACGTTCCGTCACATTCAATTGATCTGGCTTTCCGAGCTCGTCGGTCTCGCCGTCGTCGTCACGTCGCTCGGCACGCCGACGCAAAGCTTGTTCGAGCTCACGACCGACGTGTCGGCAGACGATCTTACGCGGCTTTCCAACGCACTCAACAACACGTTCGGCGGCCGCGCTTTGGCAACGATCACGGATAAAGAAATTGCTGCCGCCGTCAAAGCTCTCGGCCTGCGCGACGATCTGGCCGACGCCGTCAAGAAGGCGTTCGCCGAAGCCACCGATCCGTCGGATCCGTCGATCGCCGCTGCCGGCGCGCAGAATCTTCTCGATCAGCCGGAGTTTCACGATCTGCGAAAGCTGCGCTCTATTCTGCGCATCGTTGAAGAGCAAAAAAATCTCTACGAGCTCGTTGCCGATTCGATGACGATAGAAGGGACGCACGTTCGCATCGGGCACGAGCTCGGCAGCGATGAAATTTCCGAATGCAGCCTCGTCACCGTTCCGTACCACATCGGCGAGGGCGGCGTCGGATTGCTGGCGATTCTCGGGCCGCGCCGCATGCCGTATGGTAGGCTGATGGCTCTCGCGTCAAGCACCGCGAATTCTCTCGGCGCGCATCTTCACGACGTCGAACTGCGATAGAACGTAACAGGTCCATGCCCGTCGATTACTATGTCGTGCTCGGCGTCAACCGCGATGCGTCCGATGCAGATATCAAACGTGCTTACCGTTCGCTCGCACGAAAATTTCATCCCGACGTCGCGGACGACAAAGCGGCGGCCGAGGCGCATTTCAAAGAAATCAACGAAGCGTATTCCGTCCTAAGCGATCCGCAAAAGCGCCAGCTTTACGATACGTACGGACACGCCGCGGCCGGCGGAGGTGGGCCGCAACCGGGCAACCCGTTTACCGGCTTCGGAACGGAAGGCTTCGGCGACATTTTCGACATGTTCTTCGGTCGTGCGCAGGCGCAGCCGCGAAGGCAGGGTCCCACGCGTGGCGGCGACTTGCGGTACGATCTGCAGATCGCGCTGGAAGAGGCGTTCACCGGAACGCAGCGCGAGATTACCTTTAAACATCAGGCGGCGTGCACCACGTGCAAAGGCACGGGTGCCGCTCCCGGCTCGCCGACGTTGACGTGCGAACGCTGCGCCGGCACGGGCGTGCAACGCTCAGTTCGCCAGACGCCACTCGGGCAATTCGTCACGCAAAGCACGTGCACGCGTTGCGGCGGGTCGGGACAGACCATTCCAAGTCCGTGCCAGACGTGCATGGGGCGCGGTCAAATGGAAGCGGAGCGCACGCTCACGGTGAAAATTCCGCCGGGCGTCGACGATGGGAGCCGCATTCGAATTTCCGGCAACGGTGAGGCCGGTTTACGCGGCGGGCCTGCGGGCGATCTCTACGTCTTCCTGTCGGTTGCGCGTCACCAGGAATTCCGTCGCGATGGCACAGACTTGTATATCGACGTTCCGATCAGCTTTCCGCAGGCGACGCTCGGCTCGACCATCTCGATCGACTCCCTCGAAGGACCGGTCGATTTGACGGTCACGGCCGGAACGCAAACGGGATCGCTATACCGTATGCGCGGCCACGGCATGCCCTCGGTGCGTGGAAACGGACGCGGCGATTTGATCGTAACCGTGCACGTCGTCGTCCCAAGCAAACTCACCAAGCGTCAACGAGAGCTGCTCGAAGAGTTCTCGGCGGCAGGCGGCGATCGCATCGACGACAGCAAATCATTTCTCGACCGCGTGAAGGACGCGTTCCGAGCCGAATGATGGCAGGCCATTAGCCGTCCACGTTTTTTCATTGAAGGACGGCACGAGAGCGGCGACGTCGTCGGCCTCGCGGGCGACGATACGCACAAGATCGTCGACGTCTTGCGCATGCATGCCGGTGACGGTATGGTGATCGTCGATTCTGCCGCGCGCACCTACGCGGCATCGCTCGTGCTCGACGGCGCGCGCGCATCGGCGAGGCTCGACGAGCTGCTGCCCGGCGCTGCCGAAGCCCGCATGCGAATCACGCTCGCGCAAGCGATACCCAAAGGGCAGAAGCTGGACTTCGTCATCGAAAAGGCGACCGAGCTGGGCGTCGCGCGGCTGATTCCGCTGCAGACGTCGCGCACGATCGGCGGCGCTTCGGAACACAAGCTCGAGCGCTGGCGAAAGCTGGCGCGCAGCGCCGCGCAGCAATCGGGCCGCAGCACCGTTCCCGAGATCGAGCCACCGCAAGAATTTACGGCGCTCCTCCTACGCATCGCGCAGTTCGATGCGGCGATCTTTGCATGGGAGATTGCTACGCAGCCGTTGCGCGATGCGCTGCGAGATCTGCCGGCGGCTGAAAACGTGCTCGCAATCGTTGGTCCGGAAGGAGGCTTCTCGCATGCAGAAGCAGAGGCGGCGATTGAGGCCGGCGCCCATGCCGTTTCTCTAGGCTCGCGGATTCTCCGCACCGAAACCGCGCCGCTCGTGATCTTGACGGCGCTCCTGTATGAAAGTGGTGAGTTGTGAACGCGAGAACCGGCGGCACCGTGCTGATCGAGGCGCTGGTGAAAAACGGTGCCGATCGCGTCTTTTTGGTCCCCGGTGAGAGTTATCTGGAAGCGCTCGACGCGTTTTACGATGTGCGCGACGTCTTGCAACCGATTGTTTGCCGCCAAGAAGGCGGCGCGGCGTACATGGCGGAGGCGTTCGGCAAAGTAACAGGCCGCCCCGGAATCTGCTTCGTCACGCGCGGACCAGGCGCAACGAACGCCTCGATTGCAATTCACACGGCAAAGCAAGATTCCACGCCGATGATTCTCTTCGTCGGTCAAGTCGAGACCGGGTTTCGGGATCGTGAGGCGTTTCAAGAGATCTCGATCGACGCGATGTTCGGATCGCTCGCCAAATGGGCGGCGCAAATCGACGACGCCGATCGCGTTCCGGAATATGTCGCTCGCGCGTTTCGCGTCGCCACCGGCGGACGGCCGGGTCCCGTCGTTCTCGGCTTGCCGGAAGACATGCTTGCCGCGTCAACGGATTCCGAAGCGGTTGTTGCGTCGCCCGCAACGGTGCCGCAACCGACAGACGCATCGATACGCGCGCTTCGCGCTATGCTCTCGCGCAGTCGCCGTCCGATCGCGATCTTAGGGGGAAGTGGCTGGACGCTCGAGGCTCGCAACGAAATCGCGGCGTTCCTGGAGGCG
>JBOHTT010000383.1:0-18608 GCA_050733775.1 Vulcanimicrobiaceae bacterium | reverse complement strand
AAGACTATCTTATGAGACGCTGAAGGGGCGCCGGCGTTTCCCGAACGAGCGTAACCTGAAAAGGCGAGGGAGGGGAATGTCGGCGCCGTTCAGCGCCTGATCAAGAGACTTCCCGAAAAAGCGATGCCGTCGCGTTCGACCGGGGCGTACCGCGCCGCCAACAACTTCTCGCGTAAATCCGCGATGGTCGCGGCGTCGAGTCCGGGTGCGACGATGCGCACGTCGGTTGCGTGGCCGCGATCGTCGACGACGACCGTAACGCTGCCGCCCTTCGGCAGTTTTTCGATGAGCTCGGCGTACAGCGTACGATCGCGCAGTGTCGGTGAATCAAAACGCGAACCCCATCCCCAATTTCCGGTCGAGGCAACAGCGTGATGGATGAGGTCGATGTGCTCGATCGCGAGGGTCGTCGCGGGCGCGACGAACGGTACCGCAATGATTTTCGACGGCGGATTGATCGCGAGCGCAGTCGGGTTGCCGAGCGGCACGCCCGTTGTGACGACGACCTCGGCTGCGGGTGCCGACGCGAAGTTCCTTCCGCTATGCGAAGGTTGCGGAGCTCGTCGCGATGACACGCGCGGCTCGCTGTACGCAGCAGCGGCGGTGCGCGGCGCAAGACGAACGGTCACGATGGCGCACGGACCACTGCAAGGAGCGGATTCGCGCAACGGGTTGCCCTGCGAGACGACGTTCCAAGCAGGCACGAGCAACGCGGCAAGAGCCAACAAAGAACCGTGCAGCGCCAGCGAACCGGCGAAGGCGCGCGCGGGATGGGACGGCGGTTCGGCTGCAGTTATCATTCGAAAGCCACCCAGGGGACCGCTAACTTTCCAGCCGGTCGCAGCGCAACCTTCACGCTCCCGGCGCCGTTTCGTGTCTCGTCATGGGAAAATCGACGGACATCGTGCTGTACCAGGCGGAATGGTGCCCGTACTGCGCGCGCGTCCGTAAGAAGCTCACGGATCTCTTGCTGGACTACCGGAACGTCAACGTGCCGCGCGACCACGGCCGTCGCGATGAGGTGCGCGACGTTTCCGGCCAAACGTCGATCCCCGTCCTCGTCGACGGCGATGTCGTACTGGACGACGACGACGACATCATTCCGTACCTCGAGGAAAAATACGGAAACGGCACCGCGCTAGAGCAACGCGAAAAACAGCGCGCCGCCGACCAGCGCGCCGGCTAACGTTCCCAGCGCGTTTACGATGTCGTTGTTCATCCACGCGAGGCCGCGAAGCGGCTTCGTGCTCGTGCCGCAGCCGTGGACGAGCGACTCGGTGTTGTGCGCGCACGCTGGGCAGAAGTTGACGCGCTGAAGCGTCGCACCCAGTAACGAATCGACGATTGCTCCCGCGCATCCCGCGATGGCAACGATCCACAGTGCGGACCAGCTGCCTTGCGGCGCTGCCCAAAGAAAACCGATCCACGCTGCACCGCCCATCATTGCGAGCGTACCGAGCGGCGTAACGCCGCCCGATTCACCAGCGGCAACGCGCTGCCAACCGACGATTGCTCGGGGCGTACCGCCAAACGCGCTGCCGATTTCCGTCGACCACGTATCGGCCGTCGCCGCAGCATAGGCACCCGCAAACGCCCAGAACAGTGCGAACGCAACGTGCGAAATGCCATGACCGCGCGTTGCGAGCGCCGCAACGACGGCACAAAGCGTCGCAACGCCTCCGTTCGCCGCGACCTGCCATGCATCGCGTGGACCGCCTTTCGCAACGTCCAGACGCCGTTTTCGCGCAACCCCGATCCGCGAGAGCCACACGGACGTGAAGAAAAAGCCAAAGAGGACGATGAATGCGAACGGCACGCCAAGCTCGGACCAGCCGTAGTACGCGCCGGCAAACGTCAAAATGCCGACGGCTGCAGCCGCTAGTGTGCCGCTACGAGTGAGCGCGCCATTCCCTCCGTCGTGAATTCTTCTGCGACGATCGTCGGTTCGAGTCCGGCGTCACGCACCGCTTGTGCAGTAATGGGACCGATGCACGCGATGACTTTGCCGCGCGCCAGGGCCGCAGCGTCGTCCAGCTGCGCGACAAAGCTCCGAACGATGCCCGCGCTGGTGAACGTGAGAATATCGCACCCTTCGACGAGCGAACGCAGATTCGGCACTTCGGCACGGACGGCGCGATACGCCGCGACGACATCGACGTTACGGCCCGCTTCGCGGAGCGCGTCGGGCAGCACGTCGCGCGCTTCTTGCGCGCGAAAGAGCAGTACGCGATCGTCCGGGACCGTACGCTCGAGCAGTCCCTCGGCGACGCTTTCGCTGACGTACTGCGACGGCACGAAATCGGGCGTGATGCCGCGCGCTTGCAACGCGTCGGCCGTACGAGGACCGATCGCCGCAATGCGCACGCCGAAGAGCGCGCGCGCGTCCAGACCTGCGGCCGTGAGCGCTTCCCAAAAGCGTTCGACGCCGTTACGACTCGAGAAGGCGATGTAATCATAATCGCGCGCGTCTTGGACGGCGCGAGCCGCGGCCTGCGGATCTTCGGGCGGCGCGATGCGAATGAGCGGCGCCAGCACCGGCTCCGCGCCGGCCTCGCGCAGCCGCTCGGCGAATTCGTCCGAGCTGGGCGCTTGGCGCGTGATGAGCACGCGTTTGCCGAAGAGCGGGCGGCGATCGAACCAGCGCAGCTCTTCGCGAAGATCGACGACGTCGCCGACGACGACGACGGCAGGTGGTCCGATGCCGGCGCGTCCTGCATCGGCGGCGGCGTTTTCCAACGTCGTCACGAGCGTTTGCTGCGCGGGCTTCGTTCCTTCGTGCACGATGGCAACGGGAGTCGAAGCGCTGAGTCCGTGACGCACGAGCGCAGCCGCGATTTGTGCCAAATTGCTCATCGCCATGTAGAAAACCAAGGTTTGATGCGGGTCCGCCAGCTTCGACCAATTGAGGGTCGAGAGATCTTTCGTTGGATCTTCGTGCCCCGTGATGAACGTCACCGCGGTGTTGTGCGCGCGATGCGTCACCGGAATCCCGGCGTATGCGGGCGCCGCGATGCCTGCCGTTATGCCCGGCACGACTTCGAACGCAACGCCGGCTTCGTGCAGAACTTGCGCTTCTTCACCGCCTCGACCGAACACGAACGGATCGCCGCCCTTGAGCCGCACGACGCGTTTTCCTTCGCAGGCGAGACGAACGAGTAGCGCGTTGATCTCGTCTTGTGACATCGTATGCGCCTTCGCGCGCTTTCCGACGTAGATTCGTTCGCACGCCGCTCGAGCAAACGCCAAAATGGGCTCTGCGGCAAGATAGTCGTAAACGAGAACGTCGGCAGTTTCGATGAGCTGTTTGGCGCGCAGCGTCAAAAGCCCAGGATCGCCCGGGCCGGCTCCGACTAAAAAGACCGGCACTACTTCTTTTGCAGAAGCGCAGTGCCCAGATCGAAGAGCTCGTCGACGATGCGCGCGTGCACCAGCGCTTCCGTGTGATCGCTCGTCGACTTCTCGCGAATACGAACGATCGCGCTATGCAGCAGTCGCGAAACGATCGTCATCGACATTCCGGTGATGAGCATGCGTTCGCGCTCCGTCAGCTCCGGGCAGCGTGCGAACAACCGATCGAGCTCGGCTTGCCGAATATCATCCGCTTTTTGCGTGAGCGACGCGATGACGGGCGTAGTCGTCCGGCCGCGATACCAATCGACGAACCGGTGCGTATGCTCTGCGATGATCTCTTCGACAGAAGGAACGGCGCGGCGGCGGTTCTCGACCGTTTCGTCGACGACGGCCGAGAGTGCGTCGATGTCCACGAGTGCGACGCCGGGTACGTGCGCGACCTCGGGATCGACATCGCGCGGAACGGCGATGTCGACGATAAACAGCGCACGATCCGGACGCAGCCGCATCGCTTCCGTAACTCTTGCCGGGTCGACGACGAAATGCGATGCGCCGGTCGAGGTGATGACGACGTCGGCTTGCGCGAGCGCCTCGCCGAGCTTCGGCATCGCTGCGGCTTCGCCGGCGCCGAGCGCTTCGACGATGCCTTTCGCGCGTTTGTGCGAGCGGTTGAGCAGCAACAGGCGCGCGCCTTCGGCTTTGAGCCGTTTCGCAGCCGTCGTTCCCATTTTGCCGGCGCCGATGACGAGCACGGTCTTGCCTTGCAAATCGCCGACGTGCTGCTTTGCCATGGCAATCGCCGCCGTGGCGACGCTCACCGAATCGTTTCCGATCGTCGTTTGCGAGCGAGCGGTCTTGCCGGCCGACAACGCTTCGCGAAAGAGCTGATGCAGCGATGGGCCGATGGAATTTGCCCGATGGGCTTGGACGTACGCAGTCTTGACCTGACCGAGAATCTCCGCTTCGCCGAGCAACATCGAATCGAGGCCGGTGGCGACGCGGAACAGATGCTCGACGGCGTCGCGTCCGAGCAGCGTATACATGTGCGAGTCCATGTCGTACGCGACGCTGCCGTGGCGGAAGCTCGTGAGGAATCGCTTGAGCTGCTCCACGCCGCGTTCGAAATCGTCGGTCTCGGCGTAGATCTCGATCCGTCCGCACGTGGACAGCACGGCGGCCTCGAGTATCGCCTGGTAGTCGCGCAGCGCCGTCAGCGTCTCGCTCAAGGTGTCCGGGCCAAAACTATGGCGTTCGCGCACCTCGACGGGAGCCGTGCGGTGCGAGAGACCGAGGCAGACTAGCGGCACGACGAGAGTCCGGCGATCATGGGGGGCATAGCACTACCATAACCCCTCTGCGGACACCCTGCTGAGAGCCGGCCAGCCTCTTTTATCCCGCGCTTTCGACCATGAGCTCGTCCAAGGCGCCCTCGGCGGCCGAAACCGTTGCCCGGACCTGCTCCGCCGTGTGGGCCCCCGAGACGAAGGCCGACTCGAATTGCGACGGTGCGAAGTAGACCCCGCGGGCAAGCATGGCGTGGAAGAATCTGGCATAGAGCGAGACGTCCGAGGTCTTGGCCGTCGTCAAATCGACGACGGGTACGTCCGTAAAGAAGAACCCAAACAGCGACCCCGCGCGGGCGAACTGGTGCTTGACGCGGTAGCGCGTGAAGACGTTGCCGAGGCCCTCGACGAGGCTCGCCGTCAGGCCGTCGATCTCCGCATAGAGCGCATCCGTGAGTGCGCGCAGGGTCGCAATGCCGGCGGTCATCGCCAGCGGATTTCCGGAGAGCGTTCCGGCCTGATAGACGGGCCCTTCCGGAGAGAGCCGCGCCATCACGTCGGCGCGTCCGCCGAATGCCCCGACCGGAAGGCCGCCGCCGATGACCTTTCCGAGCGTCGTGAGGTCGGGTACGATGCCCTCGCGCGCCTGCGCGCCCCCCCGTCCGACGCGAAAACCGGTGATCACCTCATCGAAGATGAGCAGCGCTCCGGCTTGCGTGGCGATCTCGCGAAGCCCGGCAAGAAAGCCCGGCTTCGGCATCACGAGCCCCATGTTGCCCGCGTACGGCTCGACGACGATTGCGGCGACTGCGTTCTGATTCGCTTCGAACGCACGGCGAACCGCATCGAGGTCGTTATACGGAACGACGATCGTATCGCGTGCAATACCTTCGGTGACGCCGGGAGAATCGGGGACGCCGTTCGTGAGCGCGCCGCTGCCCGCCGCGATCAAGAACGAATCGGCATGCCCGTGATAGCAGCCCGCAAATTTTATGACTTTGTCGCGTCCGGTGAAGCCGCGTGCAAGACGCAGCGCCGCCATCGTTGCTTCCGTACCGCTGGAAACGAAGCGCACGCGCTGGATCGAAGGCACCATGGAAACGATCAGCTCCGCGAGCTCGCTTTCGAGCTCGGTCGGCATGCCGTACGACGTACCTCTCGACGCTGCCGTTTGAACGGCGCGAACGACGGCGGATGGCGCGTGTCCGAGAATGAGCGGGCCCAACGACATCACGTAGTCGATGTACTAGCGGCCGTCGAGATCGATGAACGTGGCGCCCTGCGCGCTGCGCACGAAGATCGGCGAGCCGCCGACAGCGCGAAATGCCCGCACCGGAGAATCGACCCCGCCCGGAATGACGCGCTTGGCGCGGAGATATGCGTTGATCGAACGCTCGTACTTTGCCATCGTTATCGCGTTAGCGTGTCGGACAGAGCAGCGTAATCCTGCGGCGTGTTTACGTTCGTGAAGATGCGCTCCTCATCGTGGCCGATCGGTAACGGCCGAACGCGCAAGCGCTCCACGACCGCATGCATTGAGCCCTCCCCGTGAAGCACTTTTTCGCCTTCCCTCCTGAACGCGGCGCGATCGTACAGTGCCGCCAGCGGCTCGAAACGCTTGCGCTCGGGACCCGCGTGCACCGGTACGACGGCTTCGTCACCGGGCTGCCACGTTGCAGCGAGCCGATCGACGAACGCGGCATCGACGAAAGGCGCATCGCCCGCGACGGCAAAAAATAGCGGCGTCGACAGGGCGTCGATTGCAGAGAGAAGGCCGCAAAGCGGCCCCTTTGCGTCCCAACGATCGGCAATTTTTTCGCAAGGCAATAGTGCGTCGATCTCCGCCGGAAGACCGTTTCGACACGAGATGACGGTGTGACGTTCCGGTGAAACGTTCCGATAGACGCGCACGAGCATCGGAACATCGCCTGCAGACAAGGCGAGTTTACCGGGGAGACGCGACGCCTCGCCGCCGGCGAGGATCACCACCCCGATTTCGGGGCGTTCAGGCATTCCTGCGCGCGTAATCCTTTGCAAAGTAGGTAATGATGATATCGGCGCCGGCCCGCGCGAACGATGTCAGGAGCTCGCTCGTGATGCGCTCTTCATCGATCCAGCCATTTGCAGCGGCAGCTTTCACCATTGCATATTCGCCGCTGACGTTATAGACCGCGATCGGCAGCGACACGCTGTCGCGCACGCGACGGACGACGTCGAGGTATGCGAGTGCCGGCTTGATCATGACGATGTCCGCGCCTTCGTCGATGTCGAGATACACTTCGCGAATAGCCTCTCGTGCGTTCGCGGGATCCATTTGATACGTGCGCCGGTCGCCGAATGCGGGTGTCGAGTCGGCCGCTTCGCGAAAAGGCCCGTAAAACGCCGATGCATATTTCGCCGAGTACGCCATTATCGATACGCGCGAATGTCCGGCATCGTCGAGTGCGCCCCGGATTGCACCGACGCGGCCGTCCATCATATCCGATGGGGCGATGATATCGACTTCGGAGTCTGCGTACGTGAGCGCGGTGCGCACCAGAATTTCGACGGTGGCGTCGTTTTCGACGTCACCTCGCGCGTCGAGAACGCCGCAATGCCCGTGATCGGTGTATTCGCAATTGCAGAGGTCCGCGGCTACCAGCATTTCGGGAACCGCACGTTTGATCGCGCGCGCTGCGCGTTGCACGACGCCGTGCGGATCGTAGTTGGAAGACGCGTAGGCATCTTTGAAATCCGGAATGCCGAACAGGAGCACTGATCGGATGCCGGCCTGGGCGAGCTCGCGAGCCTCTTCGGCCGCAACGTCGACGGACAGGCGCGCAACACCCGGCATGCTGCTAATCGGTGCACGCACGCCCGTGCCCGACACGATGAACAGCGGCTGCATGAGCCCACCCACGTTCACGCGCGTCTCGCGCACCATGTCGCGCATCGCCGCGCTCGCGCGCAGCCGGCGCGGCCGCGCCGTCAGGCCGAGATCGGCCTTTTTCTCTTCAAGCTGCATCAGGGCGTCCTTTCGAGCACCGAGGTCGACAGTTCCGCCGCGAGTTGGGCTCCGAGCGCCTCGGCATCGGTCTCGGATGCGACCACGCCGCACCGCTCGCCGCGCCTTACCCGTCCCTCGCCGAGTCCCACGGCGGCCCGTAAGACCATCGAACCCGCGCCGCCCTCAGAGGTGGCATGAGCGCCGATCGGCGCTTGGCAGCCGCCCCGCATGCCGCGCAGAAACGCGCGTTCGGCAATCACTTCGCGCTCCCGCTCCGGATCGTTCAATGCGGCGCGTAAGACTGCGGCGATGGGATCGCCCCTCCGCGTCTCGATTGCGAGGGCACCTTGCGCGACGGCCGGCACGAGCGTTTCGGCGGCAAACGGCACCACGTGCGTCGCGCGGGCACCGAGGCGATCGAGGCCCGCGGCGGCGAGGACGATCGCGTCGTACTGTCCTTCGCGAAGCTTGCGCAGACGCGTGTCGACGTTCCCTCGGATATCGAGGTAATCGAGATCGCCGCGCAGAGCTTCCAGCTGGGCGCGGCGGCGCGGGCTGGACGTACCGACGCGCGCGCCTTTCGGGAGCTCGGCGAAGCTCCCAAATTTTTCACTGCAAAACACGTCGCGCGGATCGACGCGCTCCACAACCGCCGCCAACTCCATGTCGTCGGGCAACGTGCTCGGTAAGTCTTTGCACGAGTGCACTGCGTAGTCGGCGCGGCCCTCGCGCAGCGCGAATTCGAGTTCCTTGACGAAAACGCTGTCGGTGCCGATGGCCGCGAGCGAACGATCTTGCACTTCGTCGCCTTTGGTGGAGACGTTGATGACTGTCGACGCGACTCCGTTGCGCGCGAGCTTCGCCATTACCGTGCGAGTTTGCGTCATTGCGAGTACGCTCGCACGTGACGCGCAGACCAGCGTATTGCTGAGCGTACGGTCGATCACGCCGGCGAGTTTTTCCCTGACGAGCTTCGAAACTGCCGGAGCCGTGCCGCCGGTGTCGACGCTGACCGTCAGCGAGCCTTTACGATAAACGGCCGGCGTGGCAAAATCGCCGCGTTCGGCGTTGCTCGCATCGTTCACGAGAATCGAACGCTGCCGCGCGGCGCCCACGACGGCCGCATTGACGGCGTCGTCATCGGTGGCGGCAAAGGCGAGAGCGGCACCGTCGAGCAGTGCCGGCTCGAAACGCCGCGCTTCCCATGTGATTTCTCCGCGGCCGCGAAGGTGCTCGAGCGCGGGCGTAAGCTCCGGCGATACAACTCGCACCGCCGCGCCGGCCTCGACAAGGGCTGCCACCTTGCGTTCCGCAACGGTGCCGCCGCCTACGACGACGGCCAAGCGGCCCTGCACGTTCATTACGATGGGATACACAGCTACCAGCACCGTTCGCGCCCCGGGGCGCACCGCCCCCGAATCGAGGCCAAGCCCGTCTTTGAGACCGTGGCAAGCTGCGCTTATCGGAGCCGCCGTTGCGGCGCTCGCGACGCTTCCCGGGCTCGGAACCGGCACGCTGTGGGATAACAGTGAGACGGCGTACGGTGAAGTTGCACGCGAGATTTTGCTGACGCACGACTGGATCGTCATGCATTTCAATGCCGACCCGTGGTTTGTGCAGCCGCCCCTGTATTTCTGGCTGGGAGCGCTCTTTGCCAAAGCGTTCGGGGTCGGCACCTTTGCGTTACGGCTTCCTGCCGCGCTTGCGACGATCGCGACGGGCGCAGTCGTCGGCTGCGTGACGGCAATCGTTGCCTGTCCGCGTGCCGCCATTTACGCGACGATCGTTCTTTCGACCAGTTTGATGCAAGCCATCATCGGGAGGCTCGCCATCATGGATGCGCTTCTCGATTTTTTCGTCACGCTCGGCATTCTCGCGGCGTTTCGCGCGTTCACCGGAGAGAAGGTTACCGCAGCGGTCGTCGTGACGGCGCTCGCGGTTGGATGTGGGATACTTGCGAAAGGCCCCGTAGCGCTCGCGACGGTGTCGATCGTGATCGTGCCGTGGCTGCTTTGGGAACGCATCGCCGGTGCGCGTATCGTCGTGCCGTCTGCGAGGTTGTTGGCGCTTGGCGTCGCGCTCGTCGTTGCGGTCGACGTGCCTTGGTTCGCATTGCTCCAGGAGCGCTCCGGCAGTGGAGCGCTCATGCAGCTGATCGGTCACTATACCTTTGGCCGTTATGTCGGCACGATCGAAAATCAGAACGGTCCGCTTTGGTACTACGTGCCCGTCATCATTTTGGGATTCTTTCCGTGGATCGCGTACCTACCCGGCGCAATCGCGGGAGCGCGACACGAGCTCGTAAGCCGCGGTTCTGCGGTGAGGTCGCAGTTGATTCGCTTGGCGCTGGCATGGGCCGTCGTGCCGTTTCTGTTCTTTAGCTTTGCGCAAACGAAACTGCCGAACTACATCGCGCTCGAGCTACCTGCGCTCGCGCTGCTCGTCGGATTATGGTTCGACCGCACGGAGTCGGGCGCGGGCCTTCGCGGCAGGCTCGCTGCGGCGGCTTCCGTACCCTTGACGATCGGTGCGCTGGTGATCGGCATCGCGCTCTTCGCGCGCGACGCGCATCTCGTCCGGGGACTCGAAGCCGTCCTCGGCGATTTGGCGTGGATGGGCGCGATCGTCTTCGCCGGTTCCGTCGTATCTTTCGTGTTGTTATGGCGCGGCAACGTTCGCTTCTCGTCTCTGGCGCTCGCCGCGACGGCTCTCGTCATGGTGTTGTATACGGCAAACGTTGCGGAACCGCACACGGAACCGCTCAAGCCCATTCCTTCGCTCGCAGCCGTCATTCGCGCGAACGAACGCAACGGCGACCATATCGCGATTCAGGCGGTACCCGGCAGCAACGCGCTCGTGTTCTTGACGCATCCCGGCGTGATCGAGCCTCCGGCAGGTGCGGATATTCGGAACATCGTCTGTGTGGCGCCGCGCGTGTTTTTCATCGCATCGAAGAAGCGCGATGTGCCGGCTTATGGCCGCGAGCGCCTCGTGTTAGCGCAAGCCGCCGGCGAGGTGCTGTACCTCTTTCAAGGTACCTGCCCCTAATCGTTCTGCGCGAGTTTTCCCGATAGCTCGCGGAAGAGATCGCGATCGTCGATGACGCGGCGCGCCTTGAAATCCGTTCGCGGAAACGTTCCGGGAACGCAGACCTCGATATTTGCGCGCACGCCGAGCGCGCGCGACAAGCGATCTCGCGCGATACCACCGAACTGCGCGAGGGCCGCGTCGCCGCCGCCTTGCATTGCAGCGTCGACTTCAACGCGCACCAGCAGCTCGTCCATCGCGCCGGTACGCGTGATGACGATGCGGTGTTCGCCGCCGTAACCCGCGAGCGCACCGAGCACGTCGTCGATCGCCGATGGATAGACGTTCTCCCCACGGATCTGGAACATATCGTCGATGCGGCCGTAGATTCCGCGCGGGAGACGCGGATAGGTGCGGCCGCACGGATTCGCGTCGTTCACCCAGCGCGTGAGATCGCCGGACAGCAAACGGATCATCGGCTGCGACGTGCGTTCCAAATGCGTGTACACCGGCGTGCCCTCGGCGCCATAGGCAACGCGTCGCGCGACGCCTGCGGCAAGCGACGACGGATCGCACACTTCCGTATAGACGAGGTCTTGCCACAGCAGCATGCCGTCCGTCTCGGCGCTGCCGGCGATGTTCATCCACGGCGTCATTTCCGCCATCGAACCACAGTCGATGACGCGCGCGCCGAACGCATCTTCGATCCGGCTGCGAATGCCCGGTATCGATGCGCCGGGTTCGCCGGAGAAGAACATCACGCCCAAGCCGAAATCGCGAGGGTCGACTCCTTCCGTCCGAGCCGTCTCGGCGAGGTGCAAAGCATACGAGGGCGTCGAGTAAAAGCCGCGCGGTTTGATGGAAGCCAGCCACATTACCGCGCGCGACGTCATGCCCGGTGCTCCCGCTCCGAACGGAAATACGCGCGCCCCCAGTCTCTCTGCGCCGAGCATCGACCCCCAACTTCCCATATACAGGCTGAAGATGGAAGCGATGAAAATGGTGTCGCCCGGACGCAATCCCATCGCCCACATGATGCGCGCATGCGCGTTGGCTATGGCACGCCAATCGCCGCGACCGATTGCGAACGCCGTCGGTCGTCCGGTGGTGCCGGACGTTCCGTGGATGTGATGGACCTCATCGGGCGACGCGCAGAGATACGAGCCGAATGGCGGATGCGCTTCTTGATCGGCGCGCAGCTCCGACTTGGTCACGACGGGTACGCGCTCGAAATCTTCAAGCGAGCGAATCGCTTCGA
The DNA here is from genome assembly GCA_050733775.1 of Vulcanimicrobiaceae bacterium. Lineage (GTDB taxonomy): Bacteria > Vulcanimicrobiota > Vulcanimicrobiia > Vulcanimicrobiales > Vulcanimicrobiaceae > JAFAMS01. The sequence continues at coordinate 6,703 of JBOHTT010000383.1, read as the reverse complement.
TGTCGATTCCCGCAGCGTCCCATTTCTTGCGATAGAACGCCGATCGCGTATGCGCGTAGCCCATGACCTCTCGAATTCGCGCGGCGATCGCGGCGTCGCGCTCGTTCGGATCCATGGTCTCCCGCTGCGGAAACCAATACCGGTCGCTTCCGCGCGGAACGTACGCGTCATCGTACTCCGGCGGAAACGACCAGTATTCCATTTTAAAGGCGCTCCGCCCCAGGCTGCGCGCCCCCCACGCTGACGCGTGGGGCCCCCAAATGCGCTCGGCCCATCACCGTAAATTGCAATGCCAACATTATTGCGCCGGCCTCGCAACCACTATTTGGCTGCGGCTTGAACCTGTGCCGTGGAAACTTCCGAGGCTTGATTGCCCCAAGTGCCGCGGATGTATGTAAGGACGTCGGCGATTTCATTCGGTTTCAGCTGTGATTTCCAGGCCGGCATGGTGCCGTTATAGGTCGTCGCGCCGACCTTGAGCGGCCCGGTCTTGCCGTTCAGCACGATCTGAATGATCGCTCTCGGATCCGCGGCCGTGACAGCCGGATTGCCGGCGAGCGGCGGAAATACGCCCGGCGTACCTTGTCCGGTCGCGCCGTGGCATCCGGAGCAATTGTTACTGTACACGCTTGCGCCTTGCGACGACGCGCTGCTCGTGCCGGCGAGCCCTGCAGCCGAGCCCGTCGCCGGAAGCGGTGCTGCTGCCGCTGCCGCAACCTTGGCTGCGTCCGCGCCGCCGGGAACGGCCGGTGCCGTTTGACCGCGCGCCGCGGCCTTTTCGTTCACGGTGCCTTGTCCCGCAATCGAAAGTCCTCCGGCGATCAGCACGAAAATTGCCGTCACGACGAGCGCGATCGGGCGTCGTTTGAAATCGCGGCTTGGATTGCGATCGAGCCACGGCAGCAAAATCAAGAACAGCAGTCCGGCGGTCGGAATCACGATCGTTCCGATGAGCTGTCCGAACTGGCCCGGGAAAATTTCGAGCAGGTAGTACAGCCCCATGAAATACCATGCGGGCGCGGGCACAAACTGATCGTTGTTCGGATCGGCCTTGGCGTCGAGCGGCGCCGGCGAAACGACCGATAGCAGCACGATGATGCCCAGCACGACGAACGACGCCACCGTGTCCATGAACATCTGATTTGGCCAGAAGCGGCCGGGTTTGAGTGTCTGACGTTCGTCGCGCGCCGGTCCGGCCGAACCGTTGTGGCGGAAGATGATCAGATGCACGCCGACCAGCAAGATGAGGATCAGCGGCGTGAGCCAGACGTGAATGCCGAAGAACTTGTTGAGCGTCAGCGTCCCCATCGTGGGGCCGCCTTGCAGCCAGTTCTGAAGGAACGGGCCGGCGACCGGTGCCGCGCCGGTAATGTTCAGTGCGACTTGCGACGCGAAGTACGCGTTCAGGTCCCACGGCAGAAGATAGCCCGTTAGGCCGAGCACCAGCGTCAAGACGAAGAGAATGATGCCGACGACCCATTGCAGCTCGCGCGGACGCTTGTACGCGCCCCACACGGCAACTTGCACGAGATGCATCGCGACGAGCGCGATCATCGCGGTTGCGCCCCAGTAGTGCAGGCTGATGACAAAACTGCCCAGCGGAACTTTTTGATAGATGAAGAGCGTCGATTCCCACGCGCTTGCCGACGACGGCGCATAGTAGAACGTCAGGAAAATGCCCGTGACGATCTGCAAGATCATCGCGAACAGCGTGGCGCTGCCGAAAACGTACCAATAGGAAGGGCCGCCCGGAACGTCCTCGGTAAGGAAGTTCTTCGTCATGCTGACGAAGCCGGTGCGCGATTCTAACCAAGTCAACATCGTCTAAATACTCTGCTGCTAACTATAGGAGACGATGATGCGATCGGGAGTCGAGCTCTTGTACCGTATCCACGTAACCTCGGCTTTCCCGCTCATGTCTTTGAGCGGCAGCGGATCGAGCCCGCGGGGGGCAGGCCCGCCGACGACTTTGCCGTCGCGCGTATATTCCGAGTTGTGACACGGACAGAAGAAGTGGTTCTTCGCGCCGTCCCATGCGAAGCGGCAACCGAGATGCGGGCAAATCGATGAGAAGATCACATACCCCGCAACGTAAATTTCGTTGGGATACGTCACGTTCTCCGCCTTGTCGGCCCCGAAGAGATCGGTACGATCTTGCTTCATCTTGTCCCACTGCGTAGCGTTCATCTTCACGCCCCACACGTAGTCTTCGGCGGCGGTCGGTAAGAAATAGCCGTCGGTCGTCTTACGCGTGAACGACACTTTTAACGGTATGTCGCTGCCTGCGAGCTTCTTCCAGTCGGCGTCGTCGACCGGCGACCACGCTTCACCGGAGAGCTCGTTGATCTTCTTGCCCGGAATGCTGTAATCGATCAGCGGGATGCCGATGACGAGGCCGATCGCGCCGGCAAGAACGACCGTGGCGTTGGCCATGAACGCCCGGCGGCTTTGCTCTTCCGGCGTACCCGGATCGAGATAAGCCTCAGCATGAGCTTGGGACACGAACCATATCTCCTAGGGCGCCCTTCTAAATACCGGGCGCAACTGCGCCGACTTTGCAGCCGGGTCTGCGAGCACCTTGCCGACTTTTTCGGCACCTACGGCTTAGGAAGAGCAGCTGACGATGACGTGCCGGCCCCAATCCGGCGGCGGGGCGGCATAGGACTCGTTCTCAGGCTGTTCCTCGAAGGGACGGCGCAGGACGCCGAGCAGGCGCCGGACTTCCGAGAAGTCCTTGCGTTGCGCCGCTTCGATGGCATTTTGCGCCAGGTAGTTGCGCAACACGAATTTGGGATTGACGGCGTTCATGCGCGTGCGCCGCAGCGCGTTCTCGCTGCCTTCGCGCTCGAGCCGGGCCCGATAACGCAAGAGCCACGCCGCGAGTGCTTCGCGATCGCGGAAATAGCCGGCGAACGAACCTTCATCGTCTCGCGTCACCGTCGCGAGCGAGCGCCAAACAGCGGTGTAGTCGGCCGCGTCGCGTTCCATCAGATGATGTAGATCGCCGAGCAGTAGCGCGTCGTCTTCTTCCTCCGTCAGCACGCCGAGCTTTGCTCGCAATAGCGTGAGATACGCGGTTTGAAAGACCGGCTCGAAGCTGCCTAAGACCGCGCGTGCGGCGTCGACGTCGAGCAGCGAGCCGAGAGCCTCGGCGAGCGCATAGCAATTCCACAGCGCGATCGTGGGCTGACGATCGAATGCGTAGCGTCCGAAGTCATCGGAATGATTGCAAATGAATTTCGGATCGTATGCGTCGAGGAATCCGAATGGGCCGTAGTCGATCGTGAGCCCGAGGATCGACATGTTGTCGGTGTTCATGACGCCGTGCGCGAAGCCGACGGCTTGCCACTGTGCGACGAGCCGCGCAGTACGAGCGACGATTTCGCGCAGGAACGCCAAATACGTTTCTTCCGGGTCGGTTTCGCGCAGCTGCGGATAGTAACGGTCGATCGTGTAATCCGCCAGCACCTTGACCAGATCGTTGCGATCGCCGTAATGGAACATCTCGAACGAACCAAAGCGAATGTGCGAGGGTGCCAAACGCGTCAGGACCGCCGCGGTTTCGGCTTGCTCGCGATACACGGGCTCGTCGCTGCCGGCGATGCAGAGACCGCGCGTGCTCGGAATACCGAGCGCATCCATTGCCTCGCTGCACAAGAATTCGCGAATCGTCGAACGCAGCACCGCGCGACCGTCCGCAAAGCGCGAGAACGCCGTCAACCCGGAACCTTTGAGTTGCCATTCGTAACCGGCGACCTCGCCGAGCAGGATTGCGCGTCCGTCGCCGAGCCGGCCGGCCCACGAGCCGAACTGATGCCCTGCGTATACCGTCGCGATCGGCGTGGCGTCCTGCGGCAATTCGTTACCGGCAGCGATTGCTAGAAAGTGCGGATCCTCGGCAGCAAGCCGAGGATCGAGGCCGACCAGCTTCGCCGCGTCGTCGCTGATCGCGACGAAATAAGGATCCGCCAGCGGCGAAGGGTTGCGCGCTTCCCAAAACTCCGTAGGAAGCATCGCAAACCCGCGTGCGAATTTTAGACTTTGTAGCTGTGAAGACCGGAGATCCAGATGTTCACTCCGAGATAGCAAAACATGATGGTGGCGAAACCTAAAATCGAGATCCACGCGGACCGCTGCCCCCGCCACGCATTACGCGTGTGCAGATGCATGTAACAGGCATACACGATCCACGAGAACAGTGCCGCCGTCTCCTTCGGGTCCCACTGCCAATATGCGCCCCACGATTCTTTTGCCCACATCGCGCCGGTGATAATTCCGATCGTGAGGAGCGGCAAACCGACGCCGACGATGCGATAGATCATGACGTCGAGCTTCGCAAGGCTCGGCAGCGTCGTCAGCCACTGGGCGACCGAGTTGCCGCTCGCAGCGGCGGCGGCTATTCCCGGCGAGTCTCCGCGAGGAACGCCGATGCGCACGCCGTCCTGGTCTTCGATCGCGGTGAATTTACTCTGCACCGTAACCGGAATCGAACCCGCAGACGTTGCCGCTGCGGCGCGCACCGAAGAACCGCCCGAGAAACGCTGTTCCGCGTAGTATTTGATCAGGTACAGCACCGACACGACGAAGGCGACCATGAAGGACGCGTACGACGAGACGACCAGCGGTACGTGAATCTTGATCCAGTACGATTGCAGCGCCGGTACAGGCGGCATGAACCCTTCGTTCCACGTCGTCGCGTAGCCGAGCGCGATCGCTGCAACCAAGAGCACGAAGCCACCCGCGAACCACAGACGGTAGCGGAAGGCGAAGATCAGAAAGATCAGCACGCCCATCGCCGAGAAGAGCGACAGCGAGCCGTAAAGATTCGTGAGCGGCCAGATGCCGGAGATCGCCCATCGCGCACCGAGCTCGGCGAACTGCCCGACGCAGCCGATGATGGCAAGCGGCGCACCGATGCGCAGCATCATCTCGCTTCGCGTCAAGAAGTACGCTAGGAGCACGAGCGTGCCGGTAACGTAGGCTGCGATGGAAATCGCGAGCAAAATCTGATCTAGCTGCATTGGGGTTCTCCCTTTCCCGCCGCCGCTCGGTGCAAGGCGCCGACCAGCTCTGCAAACTGCTCTTCAAACACTTCGTAACCCTTGACCGTCGTTGCCGCGACGCCCAAGTTCCAATTGCGGCCGGCGCCCCTCAACGTTACGTAGAGTCGTGCCGGCAAGAAATAGAACGCGGTACAGAGTCCCGCCAGCAGCACGAAAGCACCAAGTCCGACAAGTACCATGCCGGGGTCGTAGCGGTATTGCAGACCGCTATAGACGAGAAAGCGCGGCACCGAGAGGCGGTAGCCTCCTCCGAGATCGATCGACTTCCCGATCGGGACGAGCGCCGCGCCGAGCGGCGTGTCGCCCTCGAGCACGCGAATCACGACGCCTGGATCGTTTGCCCGCGGATCGCGCGCCGGTTGCCCCGTCTTGCGATCGATCGTGCCGACGAACTGATCGTATTGGATGGAGCGGTCGGCGGTGACCGGAAAGGCGGCGCCTTCGCGAAGATATTCGTTCGGCGACGTGGAGACGACGCGGCCGTTGCGCGTCAGCACGAACCGCGCGCCGAAACCGTACGACGCTTGGTAATAGAGCGTGCCGTCGATATCGAGCGGATGGTTTACGCGAATCGTCGCCGTGCGCGCGACGCCGTCCTTGCCCGTGTAGTGGACGTTCGAGACGTAATCGATCGGTTGGTAGACGAGACCCGCTTTGGTTTGAATCGGATCGAAACGGTATTGAAACTTATCGAGCGTGATTTGCGCGCCGGTCTTTGCCACCGTCACGGTGCCGCCGGTTAGGATCGCGGTGTCGCCGCTGAAGCCTTGGGCCCAATACCATGTCGTTCCGGCGGCAATGATGACGAAGCCGATATGCGCGACCAGCACGCCGCGGCGCGCCCAATTATGTTTGTCGGCGAACGTCCACTCTTCGCCGCCGAATTCGCGCTTGCGCACGGACCAGCCGGCACCGCGGAAAAAACGCTCGATGCGGCTTCGGATCTCCGGCTCGTCGCCTTCGACGGGTATCGTCGCGTTGAGCGGAATACGATCGATCGTCACTGCGCGCAAGGGCGGTAAGCGCGCCGGAATGACGCGTTTGAACGTGCACACCGTCAGCGACGTCAGAATGAGCCCGATGATACCGACGTAGCCGAGGCTGTGGTAAATGTTGTCGAGATCGAGCCGCAAGATGAGGCGTGCCAGCGGCGGTGCGAAGGTGGCCCAGTAGAAATCGGCCGGCTTCCCTTGCTCGACGATGACGCCGATCAGCGTCAGAAAACCCCATACCGCAAACAGCCCGACCGCGAAATAGACGCTCGCGAAGAGCCGCAAGAAATCGTCGACGCTTTCCTTGACGCCGGCCCGAAGCTGTGCGACCGCAGTAGCCATACTAGCTTACCTTACGCGTGTGAGGTGTCTCGCTGCCACGACCGTTCCAGCAGCGCGATCACCCAAATACTGGCTTCGTACAAGAGAAGCAGCGGCGCGGCCATCAGCATCATGGTCGTCGGCTGACCGTCGGGGGCCGCAACGCCGCCCAACAGCATCGAGCCCATGATCGCATAACGGCGGTAAGTCCGTAAGGATCTCGAGCTGACGAGACCGATGCGCGCGAGCATGACGAGCACCATGGGAAGTTGGAAGATGAGCGCGAACGCCAGAAACAAGATCAAAACGAAATTTAGCGTCGAACCG
>JBOHTT010000382.1:0-3285 GCA_050733775.1 Vulcanimicrobiaceae bacterium | reverse complement strand
GTAGCCCGTCTGCACGGCTCGCGGAAGTACGACGATCGAACCCAGCGGCGATAACGCCACGGAACCTGCGCCGGTGAGCTGTGTATTGCTGCCGCTGATGACGGTGAGCGGCGTGGCGTTTCCCGATGCGCCCGGTGCAAACGTTTCGATCTCGCCGATCGTTTGCGACGAGGCCATCGGCACGCGGTGGCGTAGTGCGTACGGCTCGCCGGGATAGTTGGGCGGCACGCATGAGACGACGAGCGCTCCGGTAGAGGTGGCGGCCAGCTCGCCGATCTCAAAGCATGCAGAGCTGTCGATCGTTCGCACCGGTGGCACGTTGCCGTTGGTATTCGGAGCAAAGACGAGGATCGAGTCGTTGTCCGTCGCGGTGCAGCTCGAGGATGTCGTTCCGGTGCAATTTTCGTTCGACGTCGCCATTGCAACATAGACGTAGCCGCCCGCATCGACGGCAAGGCCTTCGATGACTGCGCTCCCGAGCGTGGAGTTTTGTCCCGCACCGATCGTGCGAATCGGGATTGCGCTGCCGCTGGCACCCGGGGCGAAAACGGTGATGAAGGACGTGGACCCTTGGAGCCCTGGATAGGGGATATTTCCCACGTACAAATTACCGCTCGTGTCGAACGCGATCGCGACCGGCGCGGGCATATCGTTTTGATATTGCGTGATCGTTTTCACGGGAGCGATGTTGCCGCTGGTGTTAAGCGGAAAGGCCTCGATGCGCGACGGCTCGGTTTGGGAAACCGCGTTTCCGCCGAGCGCGACGTAAAGCAGTTTGCTTTGTCCCGATATCGACGACGAAGACGTCGGCACCGGTGTCGGGGTGCCTGGCTGTCCAGGAGGCGACGCTTGGCCGCTCGGCGTCGGCGTTACGCCGGGCGCAGCGGGAATGCCGGGCGCGCGTGGCCCCGACGGCACGGATGCCGTGGAAGTACCGCCGCCACCGCCGCATCCTGCAAGCAGTGCCCCGGCACAGAAAACCAGCGGCATCCAAAACGAGATGGTGCCAAATCCTTTTTGCCGCATGCACTCGCCCCGCAGAACGACAAGCTAGGTGTCTTCCTAGGGTAATGCACGGCATACAATTCGTCTTGTGATAAAAGGACTAGTTTATTGCCCGCTTTTCTCAAGATGGGACCACTCCGCCCATGACCCGTCGTACACTGCGACGTCGGTAAAGCCGGCAGCGCGGAGCGCAAAGTATGCCGCTGCAGCGTGCACGCCGTTTGAGGAATACGTAATCGTGCGTTTCTGTGGATCGAGATCGGCGGTCAGCGCGCGCACGCGTTCGAGCGGCGCCATCGTGCCTTCGATGTCGTGGAAAAGCTGCGAGTACGAAAGACGGCGCGCACCGTCAATCTCGCGGTCGCGGCGCGCAAAATCGGCGTCGGGCCACGTCGCGAGGAGCTGCGCGTCGCTGCGGCCTTGCGCGATGTCACGCACCTCTTCCAGCGTCGCGCGCAGCTGAGGTTGTGCTTTTGGCGTAAAGCGGGACATCCGGCGTACAGCGATTTCGCCTTGGCGCTGGTGTCCGCTTTGGATCCACGCGTCGATGCCGCCCGATAAGATCGCCGCGTTATCGTGCCCGTAGTAGTGCAGCATCCACACGACACGCGCCGCATACGGTACGTCACCGGCGTCGTAGGCGATGACCGTCATGTCGTCGCGGATGCCGGCCTTTCCCAGCTCTTCCGCAAAGCGTTCCGGCGGCGCGACGCGCGCGGCGTATTGCGTGTACTGATCTTGCAATTGGTCCGCATAGTCTAAATGCACCGCGCCCGGAATGTGGCCGTAGATGTATTGCTCGCGACCGACCCCTCCGTAGAAAATCGCAAGGGGCGCACTGCGCGTATCGACGATCGCGACCGCCGGATCGTCGAGGCGCTGCGCAAGCCACTCTACGTCAACGAATGTGTCCACGCCGGTACTACGGCAGTTCGACCGCCCGGAGTGCGAACCTGGGCAGGAGCGCAAACGGCGTGCGCTGCACGTGACGGATTGTGAACGGAAGTGGATTAGGGGGCTTTCTCTTAGCCTCGATTAGTCTTTTAGCGATCGCCAAACCAGCTACCGCAGCGCCGAATCTTGTCGTGCAAATCCTCGGCTATTCGGGCAAAGCTGTTATCGTCGCCGATGTCACCTATTCCGAAATCAAAAAAGACTTCCAGCAAACGGTCACGGCTCCGGGTAGGACGACGCTCGATCTGAAATACCGGCCGGTGATCGCTGTTGACCTTACGGTAACGTTAGGAAAATGTCGCGTGGTTAGGCGTCTGCATACACCGATGCCGTCGTATGTCGAAGTCGACTTCATGAAAGACTGCAAATAGAAGCGAGACGTGGAAGCGTACGATTCTGATGGCTCACACGCAGAAGATCCGAGTTCCGAAAAGGACCTTATAAATTGAAAAAGTTGATGATGAGCCTGTTGGCATCGTTGTGTCTCATGCTGGTGACGTATCCCGCACAGGCCTCAAATCCGAAACCGTTGTTGACTGCGCATAATCTAACGCCTTCGGCCTACCTTCTTGTCAAGGTTACCTCTAGCTACGATGGCCGAACCCTTTTCACGAAATGTCTTCCTCCGAATGGTCGCGAGGATGTAGGCTTCAAGTTCGGCTCGTACCAGCCAGCGACGACACGTGCGGAGGTAATGGATAAGGGTTGCACGTCCCAGTTCCGGCCGGGTCAGCAGGGCGACCCTCCGCTCGTTATCGAGCGGACCTTTACCTGGGATATGACGCGGCCGCATATGTGGGTAACGCTGAAACCTTCCGGAAGCAGCTACGCCTTGACGTCCGAGAATGTAAGGTAACCGTAGTGCGCCGTCGGAAACGGATCGCATCCGACGTAGACAAACTGGCACGTGGGAGCGTACGGGTCTGGTGGCTCGCACGGTCTTCAAAATCGCTGAGGCCGTCGCAAGGCGGCTGGTAGGTTCGATTCCTACACGTTCCCGCCACGATAGCCGAAGAATCTACAGCAGTTCCGGCCCAGTCAATAAAGGCCTGCCTGTCGGGCGCAAAATATTGTTGTGATGATGATCGTTGACACGCACGTGCATTACGTTGAACCTCCGAGCCTCGAGCGGCCTTACGACTCGGAAGGAACGCCGGCGGAACACCTGTCCATGGAGTCTTTAGTTCGAGAAGCGCGGGATTTGGCGATTCAAGGAATCATACAGATGACGCCTTCGATAATGGGCTATGACAATCGATACGGCTTGGAAGGCGTTTGCAATTATCCGAGCTACATCTTGGGAATTTTCGGGCGCTTCGACCCTCT
>JBOHTT010000381.1:0-17149 GCA_050733775.1 Vulcanimicrobiaceae bacterium | reverse complement strand
GGCCGGTGGTCACCTCGATGCCGTCCGCGTGGTTGGCTTCGGGATGGCCCGGCGTCTTGGAATGCAGCTGACGGAACGATTTAAGATCGTCCAGCTTCAGGCCGAGGCCGGCTAAGAACAGCAAACTATAGAGCAGCATCGAACCGTGGCCGGCTGAAAGCACGAAGCGATCGCGATTGAACCAGTTCGGATCTTTGGGATCGTAGCGCAAGTGCTTTGCCCAAATCGTGTAGCCGACGGCCGCGACGCCGAGCGGCAAACCCGGATGACCCGAATTCGCTTTTTGCACGGCATCGATCGACAACATGCGGATCGTATTGATGCGCTGTTCTACGGCGGCTGAATTCGGCACGAATCTCTCCCTTGAAAGAGTGGCAGGCACGACCAGGGCGGGAAAGCGAGCATCCGATAGGCTGTGAAGCGCGCCTTCGGTTTCGGTGTGCTCGACCCCCGGCAGCCGGCCACACATCCTCGTTCCGCTCGTACCCGTTCGGTTCGCCGGCGCCAGGGGCGGCCCAAGTGAGAGGCCGTATCCCCGGGTGTGGACGTACGCGAACTGCAAAACGCGATCGAGACCCTCGCGAAGGACGGCTCCCGCGTGCGCGGGCCTGAGGGCGAAGCCGTCGACGCGGTCATTGCGGCCTTAGACCGCGGGAGGCTGCGCGTCGCAGAGCCGACCGCAAGTGGCTGGGTGACGAACGCATGGGTCAAGCAGGCGATTCTTCTGTATTTCACGCGCATGGAATCCGCGACGATCGGCGCCGAAGGGCACGATGCGCTGCACATGCGGACGCAGCCGCCGTCATATTTCGATAAGCTTCCGACCAAGAGAAATTATGCCGAGCTCGGTGCCCGCTGCGTTCCCGGCGGCGTCGCGCGCTACGGCTCGTTCCTGGGCAAGAACGCGATCTTGATGCCCGGCTTCGTTAATATCGGCGCGTACGTCGACGAGGGATCGATGGTCGACACGTGGGCGACCGTCGGTTCGTGCGCCCAGATCGGCAAGAACGTACACCTTGCCGGCGGCGTTGGAATCGGCGGCGTGCTGGAGCCGCCCCAAGCCCAGCCTGTGATCGTCGAGGACGGCGCATTCATCGGTTCCCGCTGCATCGTCGTCGAGGGAGTCCACGTCGGCGCCGAGGCGGTCCTTGGGGCCGGCGTCGTGATTACCGCGAGTACGCCGATCGTCGACGTTCGCGGAAGCGAGCCGAAAATAACGCGCGGCGTTGTCGAACCACGCAGCGTCGTTATTCCGGGGACACTTCCGAAAAAATTCCCTGCGGGTGAATTCGGGACGCCGTGCGCGCTCGTGATCGGAACGCGCTCGGCCTCGACCGATCGCAAAACGTCGCTCAACGCAGTCCTTCGCGAATACGAGCTCTCTGTTTGAGAGTCCGGAGCGCGCTGTCGATTCGTGCCGGGCGGGTCCGTACGGTCGAAGTGCCGATGCGCCGTCCGCTTGCGGTCAGTACTGGACAAGTCACGATCGCCCCGATGGTGCTCTTGGATTTGTACGCCGACGACGGCCCTGTGGGGTCTTCGTATGTCTTTGCGGTGCAGCGCTGGGCGCTCGCGCCGCTCGCGCAGCTGATTCGTAATCTCGTCCAGACGATCGAAGGCGAGCTCCTCGCACCTCTCGAGATCGAGGCGACCTTGCAGAAACGCATGCGCCTCGTCGGCGCGCACGGTTTGACGCTGATGGCACTCGCTGCGATCGACATGGCGGCGTGGGATGCGCTCGCGAAATCCGCCGAGCTTCCGCTGGCGCAGCTGCTCGGTGCATCGCTGCAGCCGACACCGGCTTATAACAGTAACGGACTCGGTATCGTCGGCACGGCTCGGGCCGCCGCAGAAGCGCGCGAGCTGCGCGAACCGGGATTCCGAGCCGTCAAAGTGCGACTCGGATATCCCGATGCCGAGACCGACCTCGCAGTCGTACGAGCGGTTCGCGAAGCGGTGGGCGCCGACACGGTTTTGATGGCCGACTACAATCAAATATTATCGGTTGCGGACGCGATCCGTCGCGGTCGAATGCTCGATGACGAAAATTTGCTCTGGATCGAAGAGCCCGTCGCGGCCGACGATGCGCGCGGACATGCAGAGGTGCGCCGCGCGATTCGCACCGCAGTGCAAACGGGTGAGAATTGGGCGGGCCCACATCCGATGGCAGAATTCTTGCGTCAAAGAGCCTGCGATTTTGCGATGCCGGACGTTGCGAAAATCGGGGGAGTCAGCGCATTCATGCGCGCTGCGGCGCTCGCAGAATCGGCGGGAATCCCGATGTCGTCGCATCTCTTCCCGGAAATCAGCGCCCATTTGCTCGCCGCAACGCCGACGCGTCACTGGCTGGAATACGTCGACTGGGCGGAGCCGATCTTACGGCAACCGTTGCGCATCGAAAACGGCCTCGCGCATCCGAGCGATTCCCCGGGCAGTGGAATCGAATGGAACGAAGACGCGATAAGCCGATTCGAGGTGTGAGATCGTGAGCGGCGTGAACGCGCGCATCGATGCGATTCAAGGTTCGGTCATCCGTGCGCTCAACGATCGCAAGAAGAAGACGTCGATCGACTTAGGTCTGGGTGAGCCGACCCTGTTGCCGACCATGCGTTACTTCGACGCCGCTATGCAGTGGGTTGCGCTCAACGGGTGCCGCTACACCCCGACCGCCGGCGACGTCGAGCTGCGCGAATCAATCGCCAAGCATTACGGCTATCCCGCGCTCGACACCGCGCAGAACGTGATCGTCAGCGCCGGTTCGCAAGAAGCGCTCGCAGTCTCGATCAAATCGCTTCTCGACCCGGAGCGCGATTCGATGCTGGTCGTGGAGCCCGCATTTCCGGTGTACGCCAAGTGCGCGCAGATGGAGGGCATCGCCGTCGAGAGCGTGCAGCTGGATGCGGACGACGGCTTCGCGTTCGACGCCGAGCGCATCGCGGCAGCGGTGAACGCGCACACTCGCATAATCGTGATCTGCTCGCCGTGCAATCCGACCGCGCGCGTCATTACGCGGGAGCAGGCCGTGCGGCTCGGCGAGCTGTTGTCGAAACGCGGTGGCGATCCGGTCTACGTCTTGCACGACGAAGTGTATCGCGAGCTGCTTTTCACCGGCGATGCAGGCCGTCTCGCGCAAGTCTACCCCCACACGGTCGTCGTGAATTCGCTCTCCAAGAGCAACGCGCTAACCGGAATGCGGCTCGGTTGGGTGATGGCTCCGAAAGCGACGATTCCGACGATGACCAAAGTGCACGCCTGGCTCGTGTCGACCGCAAACACGTACGCGCAGCGCGTCGCGCTCGAGATCTTTCGCGATCCGAACGGCCTGCAAGAGCACGTCGAGTGGTATCGGAGCCAGCGCGCGTCAGTTCTGGATGCGCTGACCGTTACGGGACTCGAGCACCTTCCGATCGACGGCTCGTTCTACGCCGCGGTTCACGTCGGACGAGGCGTTGAGAGTATGCCGTTCGCCTACCGCCTGCTTGAGGAATCCGACGTCGTGGCAATTCCCGGGTCGACCTTCGGCTCGTCCTTTGAAGGTTGGCTGCGGTGCTCGTGGGTGGCGAAGGCCGACTCGGTACGCGACGGTTTTCGGCGCATCGCCGAGACCAGGCTGCGGTTGACGGAAGCCGCGGCGCAGCGATAATAGAGGAGACGGAGGAGAAAATGCAGCTGACGGAAGCCCAGATCGCCCAGTTCGACCGCGACGGATTCATCCGGTTCGACCGCCTCTTCACCGACGAAGAAGTCGCGCTTCTCAAATCGGAGATCGCGCGAGTCGAGAATGCGCAGAGCGATGCAATCATCCGCGAGCGAACCGGCTCCGTCCGCACCGTCTATCGCGCGCACGAGCCTGACAGCCCGACCTATTCGCCGGTGTTCTGGCGACTCGCGCGCACGCCGCGGTTCCTTCGTCCGGCGCAGCAAACCTTGCGCGACGACAAGCTCTACATCCATCACAGCAAGAGCAACATCAAAACCGCTATTGACGGCACCGTCTGGGTGTGGCATCAGGATTACGGTTACTGGCAGCACGACGGAATGCCGCAACCGCAGATGGCTACATTTCTCGTCATGCTCGACGAAGCGACGGAATTCGGCGGGTGCCTCTATTTCGTGCCGGGCAGCCATCGCGATCCCGTGCTGCCGGCGTACAAAGACGAGCTCACGACGTCCTACCCGCAGTGGGCGATCGAGAAGCAATCGATGATCGATCTGCTCAAGAACGGTCCGCGGCCCGTCGCAATCACCGGCGGCCCCGGAACGGCGGTGCTCTTCCACTGCAAAATGGTGCACGGCTCGGGCCATAATCTCTCCCCGAACGACCGTTGGCACCATTACATGGCGTATAACGCGTGCTCGAACCGGCCCAATCCGATCCCGCCAAATCCGCGTCCCGATTACGTCGTGTCGCGCAACTACAAGCCGCTCGAACTCCTCGAGAACGACAATCTAAGGGAAGCGGTCCCGGTCTAGCCCTTTAGCACCGCTTTGCGGCGGTCGATCATGCTGAGGAATTTCTCGTACTCGGCAGGGTTGACGGAATAGCTGTGGTCGTCGTCGGGAAACTTCCCGGTCTTGACTTCGTCGACGTACTGCTTGATGCCGTTCACCGCGACTTCCGTGAGATTCGCAAAGCGCTTCGTGAATTTCGGCTTGAAGTCGGTGAAGACGCCCAAAAGATCGTAGCAAAGTAGGATTTGGCCGTCCGTTCCGACGCCGGCGCCGATACCGATTGTCGGAATCTCGAGCTCTTTTGAGATCGCTGCCGCGATCGGAGCGGGCACCGCTTCGAATTCGAGCATGAAGCAGCCCGCGTCTTGGATTGCGAGCGCGTCCTCGAGAATCTTGAACGCGTCCTGCGCGGTGCGTCCTTGCACCTTGAAGCCGCCGAACATCGCGATCGTGTGCGGCGTAAGGCCGATATGCGAAGCAGTCGGGATACCGGCATCGACGAGCGCTTTGAGGATGTGCGCCTGGCTCTTTCCGCCTTGCGGCTTGACGGCATCGCAGCCGGCGTCCTGCATAAAGCGCGTCGCATTTTCCAGCGCGCGGTCCACCGTGTTGTAGCTCTGATACGGCATGCAGCCCAGCACGAACGTGTTTGGCGCGCCGCGGCGGACGGCGAGCGAGTGCATGACCATCATGTCCATGGTTGCAGGGATCGTGTTGGGATGCCCGTGCGCGACCATTGCAAGACTATCGCCAACCACCGCGACGTCGACGGCGGCAAGTTCCGCCCAGCGCGCGGAGGTGTAATCCGGTACCGACATGTACACGAGCTTCTCGCCGGTCTTTTTCGACTCGCGAATCTCGGTAATGGTGCGCTTCTTATCTGACAACTGGTCCCTCGTAGACTTCAACCATGTGAGCCGGGTGCAAATAGGTTCGCGCGACGCGCTGGATGGCGTCCGCATTGATCGTCGCAAAGCGCTTCGATAGGGTCGCGTAATAATCCAGAGGCAGATCGTTCTGCGCGATGTTCAGCAAATCGGAAACGAGCGTAGATTTATCCTGCTCTGCAATGATCGTCGAGCCGACGATGCGCGTGCGCGCACGTTCCAGCTCCGTTTGACCGACCGGCTCGTTTTGCATGCGTCGGATCTCTTCTTTGACGAGGCTTACCGCTCGCCGTACGTTTTGTGGAGAAGCCCGCATGCCGATTTCGAAGATGCCGCGATCGCGCGTCGCATCGAGGCCTGCGTAGATGGAATAGACGAGTCCGCTTCGCATCCGCACGTCTTTGAAGAGACGCGAGTCGAAAGAGTCGCCACCGAAGATCTGATCCATTAGCGTGAACGTATCGAAGTCCGGCGACGCGCGGCCGATCCCGGGTGCACCCATCCGAACGGCGATATCGCTGGACTGCGTCGGAACGTCGATCGATCCGCCCTTCGGCTGCGGAACTGCAGGCATTGACAGATCGATCGCCGGCCCTTGCGCGTGCCACGTGCCGAGCGCGGCAGTCACCTCGTCTCGAACTTCCGTCGCTTTGACGTCGCCGACGACGACCAAAACGGTGTTCTCCGGGCGAATCAGGCGATTTGCGAGCGAATGAATATCGTCCAGAGTGATTGCGCCCAGCGATTGCGGGGTCGGCACTCGCAAGGCAGGATCGCCCGGCGGCAGCAACGCCTCCTCAAACGCGCGCGCTGCGCGATAGCGCGGATCGTACTCGCGGCGCTCCACTTGCGAGCGAATAGAATCGCGAACCAGGCCGAAGAAGTCCGGGGGCAGTGCCGGCTCCTTTATGTCGTCGGCGAGGATATCGAGAAGCTTCGGAAAGTCGCGCGCCAAACTACGCGCGCCAAAGGATCCGCCGTACCATACCTCCGCACCGAGATTGTCCGCGAGCATTCGTTGAGTGTCGAAATCGTAGCGCGCAGAACCATATGCCATCATCGACGTCAGGATCGCGCTCTCGCCCTCTTTGCCGGGGTCGTCGCTGCGCGGAGAATTACGGATCGCACCGGCAATTATGACGGTCGGATTGTCGTGCGCTTCCTGAACGAGCAGCCGCAGTCCGTTCGGCATCATGAAAGAAACGGGAGCAACGTGCGACGCGATGGACGGCGCCGTGCGTAAGGCAGCAACGATCCAGGGGGCCTCGACGATTTTGCCGGTCGGAATGCGCCCGCTGAATGTATCGGAGATTGCGCCTGCGTGCGCGTTGGGGTTCGGTACGGCTCCGGGCTTTGCATTGAGCGGCTTGAGATATGCAACGACGGTCGGCTTTGCGAACATCGTCCGAGCGGCAGCCTGCACTTGCTGCTGCGTTTCATGCACGATGTCCAGGTTGTCGTGGTTTGGATAAGTTCCGTGCTCGACGCCAAAAGAGTTGCCTACGAGATCGCTTAGGCCCGTGAGGGAATCTGCATCGTAGACGTCTTGTAATACGGCTTCGCGCTTGGCGGCATCGATCAAATCGGTTGGATAGTGATCGATGAAGGTCGCGCGGAACGCGGTGTCCCACGCGTGCCTCGCGTCGGCGACCGTGTGCCCCGGAGCGAGCGTGATCAGAACGTGAAACATACTTCCACGCATGGTCAATACGGGCGTCGCGGAATACCGCAGTGCGATCTGTGAGTTGACGAGCGCAGAACGTATCGGTGACCGCGCGTTTTCGGCCGCGAGAGCGATGAGGATGGGGGCGATGACGCGGCGATCGGTCTGCCCGGGAATTGCATAAGCGAGATCGAGGGTTGCGAACGGAACGTCGCCGGTTTGCACGATGCTCTTTCCGGCGTGTACGACGGCTGGTTTCGTGTTCTGAGGAGGAACGCGCTTGGCGGGAATCGCGCCGAAGGCTCGCTGCGCCATCGCGAATGCGTCGTCGGGCGTAACGTCACCGGCGATGACCAACACGGCGTTATTCGGAGCGTACCACTTACGATAATAGGCGCGTAAGTCGGCGGTCGTCGCCCGTACGATGTCGCTACGGATGCCGAGGCCTCCGCGTCCGAGTGCGTCGCCCTGACCGTACGCCGCCGTATCGACGGCCATGATGAGCTTCTGAATCGGATCGGAATGGTCCGAATCGTACTCTTGGAGCACCGCTCCCCGCTCGAGCTTCCAAAGATTTTCGGCGAGCGAGAGGTGCTGCATGCGATCGGCTTCGACTCCCATCCAAAGGGACAGCCGCGCGCGCGGTACGATCGCATAGAAATGCGTCGTGTCGGTCGTCGTCTCGGCGTTGACTTGCGCGCCCATGCGCGCGATGACGTCATCGAGGCCTGCATCGGAGAGCGACGGCGTGCCGCGGAACATCATGTGCTCGAGCGCGTGTGCGAGTCCGGTTTTTCCCGGCGTTTCTTCATTCGCTCCGAAGCCGTACCAGATCCCGACCTCGACCACCGGCACCGCATGCGACTGCGCGACGACGACTTTGAGCCCGTTGGAGAGGGTCCGCTCCGAAACCGCCGGCGGCTTGAACTCGCTGGGATCCGGCACGGCGGCAGCGACGCGCGCGAGAGGCGTTTGCACGGAGATCAGCGCGGCTAGCGCAAGCGCTAAGATACAACGACGAATCAAATGGACCATTGATATGGTAATTGCGTGGCCAGCCCGGATGGAGTTGCGATACCAGAAATATCGCTGTTGACGATGTGCAGCTCGCGTGCCCACCAGAGATAAATCTCCGGCGCATCGCGAACGACGAGATGCTCGATACGCGAGATCGCGCGTTTGCGTTTCGCGCGGTCGAACGATTCCAGCGACTCGCGTTGTGCCGCTTCCATCTCAGGCGAACAGTACCTTGATTCGTTGAATCCGTACGGAGCTCGGTTCGCACAGGTGAGCAGGCGAGAGTCATCCGGATCGGGCCGATTGATGAACCCGCTCACGTCGAGATCGAATTTGCCGCTGGACAGGATTCCGCCGTTCGCTGCCAGGGCGAAGAGCATCGATGGATCGTACGCGTGAAGCTCCACATCGATTCCGACGGCACGCAGCATCGCTTGAATCTGAATGACGACTGCTTGCGTCTCCTCTTGGCCCGATGCAAAAACGAGCTCCAAATGCAGGTGCTTACCCTCTGGTCCAAATCCGAGGGCCGCAAGCCGGCGTCGCGCCTCGCCGGGGTCGTACGCACATCGGACGGTTGGATCGTATGCCCACGACAACGGCGGCACTTCGCCGCATGCGGCTTGCGCGGTGTCGAAGGCAATTCGCTGAACCAAAAGCTTACGATCGATTGCGAGTGCAATGGCCTGCCGTACGCGCGCGTCGTCGAGCGGCGGGTGCGTCGTATTGAGGATCATCTCACGGTGCGCGTTTTGCTCGAGTGCGAGCGTCCTAATCCCCGGAATGCCTCGGCTGTCGCGAAAGCTCGTCGTCTGCGCGCGCCAGTACCAGTCGATTTCGTGCGTGCGCACTTGCAAAGCCGCCGTCGCGTCTTGCGGCACAATCCTTACGACGATCTTGCGCAGCCGCGGCTTACCCAGGTGATATCGATCGTTCGCCACGTACTCGACGCGATCGCCGCGCAGCCACCGGACGAGTTTGAAAGGCCCCGTTCCTATCGGTGCGCCGTTGAACGGGATGTGATTCAGATCGGGATAACGCGCGAGCAAATGCGCCGGAATGACGACGGCGTAGCCCATGAGCGAGTCGAGCGCCGGCGAGAACGGTCGCTTCATATGAAAGACGACCGTATAGCGATCCGGCGTATTCACGCGCTCGACCTGATCGTAGCCCAGACGATTCTGCAGGTTGTTCTTAGGATTCATGATGGCGCGCCACGTAAACGCGACGTCTTCACTCGTGAACGGCACACCGTCGTGCCAGAAGACGTTGCGGCGAAGCACGTAGCGAATCGTCTTGCCGTCGCGGCTAATGTCGCCGTTGGCAAGGCTCGGTACGCGCGCGGCGAGATTCGGCGTCGCGTTTCCGTCCTGCGTTATCGCAAGCAACCCGTCGAAGCACAATCGCGCGAGATCGACTTCGTAGGCCGTCGTCGTCAAGATCGGGTTCAGGCTTTGCGGCTGAATCGTGATCCCGATGCGTAGCGTGCCGGGTATCGTCCACGTGTTGCCTTCTCCGGCGGCCTGGGGCGTGGAGATGCTAAGCATCCACAGCGCGAGCGTAGCGGCCACGACCTTAAGTGCGCGCACGTTCGGCCCCGGCGTAGTAAGCCGCGGTTTCGAGCAGCGCCCGTCGCGGGATGAGGCCGATCAGCTCGCTGCGGACGATGCCCGCTCCGTGCTCGGCGGCGAGGGCGCGAACGAGCTCGACCACCCGGTACAGCGGCGTCGCTCCGAAATCCGTGATATTAAAGGAAACCTGGACGACGCCCGGACCGCGTCGCACGCCGAGAGCTCGCAGCGTTCCGAGGCCACCGCTGCGCTCCCGAAGCGTTTTCGCAATGGCGCGCGCCAGATCCAGATCGTCCGACGCCAGATCGACGTTGAAGGCCACCAAAAAATCGCGGGCGCCGATCGCAATTGCGCCCGCGGCAGCATGCGGTAAATCCCCGACGTCAGGCCGGTCGGACGGATCCTGCATGCGCTGCGTCAGACCTTCGAACTCACCACGCCGCACGTTCGCGAGCAATCGGCGCGCCGGTGTCGTAGCGGCTGCACCATAGAAGAACGACGGCACGCGGTACCGTTCCCAGATGATCGTCGCGGCCTGCCGGGCAAGTGCAACGGCGTCCTCGAGCGTCGCGCCGCGCAGCGGAACGAACGGAAGGACGTCGAGTGCACCGATGCGCGGATGCTCGCCGCGATGTGTGCGCAGATCGATGCGCCGTGTCGTAACGCCGGTCAACGCGATCGCTGCGTCCAATACTTCGCGCTGCGTTCCGACAGCAGTGATGACGCTGCGATGATGCGCGGGATCGCTCGTGCGATGGATGACGCGCGCTCCGGTGCCGGCAATTGCGTCGGCGCATGCGTCGACGATCGACGCGTCGCGCCCCTCCGAGACGTTCGGAACGATCTCGAAAATCGGCGGCACCAGCTCCCTCTATCCGAAGGCTTTTGCCAGCGCCGTCGTGATGTCGGCGACGTCGGACGGCGCGATCGTGAGCGTGAAGCCAAGCTTCCGCGCTTCGGCGATGCGGCGAGCCGCTTGCGAAACTCGGCGCACTTCGCCGGAAAGGCCGATCTCGCCGAATGCGACGAGCTCTGCAGGTAACGGACGATTGCGAAACGCCGAAGCGATCGCAAGAGCGACGCCGAGGTCGGCGGCGGGCTCCGTGATGCGCAAGCCGCCGGCGACGGATGCGTAGACGTCCATTCCTCCGAGATTCATTCCGGCGCGGCGCTCGAGCACCGCGAGGATCATTGCCAGGCGCGCTTGGTCGAGATTTGCCGCAAGGCGGCGCGGCGTGCCGTACGCGGCATCGACAACGAGCGCTTGGATTTCGACTAAAACCGGACGCGAGCCGACGACGCTCGAGACGATGCATGCACCGCTCGCAGTCTGACGGCGATGCTCGCCGACGAAGATCTGCGACGGATTTGCCACTTCGTGCAGGCCCCGGTCGTCGATCGTGAAGACGCAGATCTCATCGACGCTGCCGAAGCGATTCTTCGTCGCACGCAAGATGCGAAATTCACCCGTCGCCTCACCTTCAAAGTAGAGGACGGTGTCGACTAGATGCTCGAGCAGCCGCGGACCCGCGATAGCGCCATCCTTCGTGACGTGCCCGACGATAAAAACTGCGCACGACGTACGCTTCGCGTATTCGACGAGACGCTGCGCGCACTCACGAATCTGCACCGCGTTTCCCGCGGACGACTCGATTTCCGGCAACCAGACCGTTTGAATCGAATCGACGACGACGGTTCGCGGCCGCGTCTCGTCCAATGCAGCAACGATTGCGCTCAGATTCGTCTCCGGAAAGATCAGCAGGTCATCGCCGGCGCCGAGGCGCGCAGCGCGCAGCCGCACTTGCGCCGGAGATTCTTCGCCGCAGACGTAGACGACCGGCGCATCTTTTGCGGCAAGCCGGTCGGCAAGCTGCAGCATGAGCGTCGATTTGCCGGCGCCGGGCGCACCGCCGATCAGCACCACGCTGCCTGGAACGATGCCCCCACCCAGCAACGCGTCGAACTCACCGATGCCGCTGGGAATGCGCTGCGCCGAATCGGCCGAAACGTCGGCCAGGCGCAGCGGCCGAACCGATGCTGGAGCGCTGCGCGCGGCGGGACCCTTTGCGGGCCGCAGGGCCGGCGCTTCGGCGAAGGTGTTCCACTCTTCGCAACCGGGGCACCGTCCAAGCCAGCGGGGCGCCTCGAATCCGCATGCTGAACAGAAGAAGACCGAACGAGGCTTCGCCACAAGTCAATGGCTTCCATGAAAATACCGGCGTTCATGCAGACGCATCGTCTCGACGTACTCGACGGGTTGCGTGGAATCGCAATCGGTCTGGTCGTGTGGTATCACCTTTGGCAGGTTTCGTGGCTCGAACCGCGCGTCGCCGGCGTGTCGCTCATCTTTATTCCGATCTCCGGATTCCTCGGCGTCGAACTCTTCTTTTTCCTCAGTGCCTTCTGCCTGAGCTACCCTTACGTGCGCGCACACTTCTTGGGCGAGCCACCGCCGAGCTTCGCGCATTTCGCCTATCGCCGCTTCATCAAGATCGTTCCGTCGTACGTGCTCAGCCTGGCTGCCGTCGTAACGTTTGCGTCTTTGCCGGGGGCGAAGGAAAGCTGGGGTGCGAACATCTCGTGGCCGAACGCGCACGCGGCATTCTTGGACGTGCTCGCGCACCTGACGTTTGCGCACACGTTCTTCGACGAGACGTACGCGTCGATCAACGGCGTCTTGTGGACGCTCGGAATCGAAGCGCAGTTCTACCTGCTGTTCCCCTTGGTCATCAATTTGTTCTTGCGCGCACCACTCGCAACGGCGGGGACGATGACGGCGTTGGCAGTCGGCTATCGCGCACGTATCGGCATCTGTTGCCAGGCGCCGCTTTTCGATCATCATCTCGGACAGCTCCTCGGCTTTCTAGACTTTTTCGCCGCCGGCATGTTGGCGGCGTTCGCATACGTTTGGCTACAGCAGCACAAGCCGCGCATTACGGCGATGCGGGGACTCTGGACGCTAGTAGCCTGCGGCAGCGCCGTATGGATCGTGTTCCTGTTCCAAAACCTGACCGCACACCGCTGGGACGACGAGTTCGAGAACTGGTGGCTGATCCGCAACGGCGCCTTTTATTCTGCGGCGCTCTTTGCGCTCGGCGTCGGTTCGCTCTTTGCGGTCCCCTCGTGGCGCAAGATGCTGGCGAATCGCGCGCTCGCGTTTCTTGCGCTGATCTCGTACAATCTCTATCTTTGGCATCAAGTCGTCTTTCGCTGGGTCGCGACGTGGACGTTCGTGCCGCACGCGCACGGTACGACGCGTGGCGATCCGGTGTGGTCCTGGATCGTTACGACATGCGGCCTGGTGCTCGCGCTCGTAATCGCGTCACTGGTAACGTATGCAGTCGAACGACCCTTACTCAGAATGGACCTGGACGCCCTCGTCCTCCGCCGCGTTCGAACCCAACCGCGTCTGAACGTATTTAGAGGCAACGCGTACGCCCGAAAGAAGAGTTGAACCGACGGAGATGACGGAAGCTATCGCGATAGATGGAGCTTCGGCCGCCGGCAAGAGCACGACGGCGAAACTTTTATCCCACGCCCTCGGCTATCTGTATCTCGACACCGGTGCCATGTATCGTGCAGTCGCATATTTAGCATTGCGCAATGGCGTTGCGGTCGATCAAGAAGAGGCACTGGTTGCCCTTTTGGGAGCGCATCATCTTGACGTCGTGACGGACGAAAGCACGATGCTCGGCTACGCCGTTTGCATCGACGCTAAGGACGTGACCGATCGGCTTTTCGACCCGGACGTTACCGCGTCGGTCAGCGTCGTGTCGTCGCTGCCGCGCATTCGGGAGGCGCTCGTCGAGAGGCAACGCGCGATCGCACAAAAGGGTCCGGTCGTCATGGCCGGACGCGACATCGGCACGGTCGTGCTGCCGGACGCGCGTCATAAGTTCTTCTTGACCGCTTCACTCGACGAGCGGGCGCGACGCCGTCAGACCGAGTTGTCCGAACGCGGCGTCGACGTCTCGCTGGACGACGTGCGCAATCAAATTCAGGAGCGGGACCGCCTCGACGAAACGCGTGTCACATCGCCGCTGCGCCGAGCGGACGACGCCGTGTCGATCGACTCGACCGGTATCTCCGCGGACGCCGTCGTCGAACGCATGCTCGACGCAATTCGAACGCCTTCGTGACACCCTACGACATCGGCAAGATGCTATCGGCGGCGGCGTGTTATGGCTTGTTTCGCCTGGAGGTGCGCGGCCGCGAGAACGTGCCGCTCACCGGTCCGCTAGTGGTCGCCGCCAATCACGTCAGCTACGTCGATCCCCTTGCTTTGGGCGTTGCCTGCCCCAGACCAATTGCGTACATGGCCAAGGCCGAGCTGTTTGCGATTCCGGTTCTCGGCCCGCTGATACGCTCGGTGAAAGCCTATCCGGTCGAGCGGGGTAAGGGCGACATCGCTGCAATTCGCGCGTCGGTGCGCCAACTGCGGGCAGGGCACGCGATCGGCATCTTTCCTGAAGGGACGCGCAACCTGACCGGCGATGCGCGCGTCCAGACGGGTGTGGCCCTCCTTGCTTCGCTGGCCGACGCACCCGTCGTTCCCGCGTTCATCCACGGCACTGCCCACGCGAAACGTCTGGGAAAGGTACGGGTCGCGTTCGGCGATCCGTTCCGGTTGGGGGACGGCCAGGGCGGGAAAGCCAGCCGTGAGGACTTGGCGAAGTGGGCCGACATGATCATGGCCCGGATCCGCGCGCTTGGGGAGACGTTACGTAGTGGAAATTAGACGCGCGAAAACGCAAGGATTCTGCTTCGGTGTTGCCATCACGGTGAAGAAAGCCGAAGAGGCCGTTGCCTCCGGCGAGACGGTTACGACCCTCGGTCACGTCGTTCACAATCGACAGATGGTGACGCAGCTGGAAGAGAAGGGCTTGCGCAACGCCGACTCGGTGGACGAAGTGGAATCGGGGACGCTTTTCGTGCGCGCGCACGGACTGCCGGTCTCCGTCTACGAAAAAGCGCAAGCTAAGGGTCTGCAGGTTTTGGACGCGACGTGCCCGATGGTGACGAAGATTCACGTTCAGGCCGAAAAGCTGCGCGCCGACGGCTACAAAATTCTCGTCATCGGCGACCCCAATCACGCAGAAGTCAAAGGCACGCTCTCGCACGTTCCCGGTGCCTGGTGCATTCAAAAGCCCGAAGACGTCGAAGGACTTCCTCGCGCCAGCCGCGTGGGCGTCGTCGTGCAGTCGACGTGGTCCGGCACTCAGTTTGCCGAGATCGTGCAGCGCCTCACGGCAAAGTATTACGAAGTGCGTGCGGTCAACACGATTTGCACCGACACACATAACCGCCAATTCGAAGCGGCCAGTCTCTCGAAAGGCGTCGAAGTGATGGTGGTCGTCGGCGGCAAGCATTCGGCGAACACGCGGCACCTTGCGGAGCTGTCCACGCAAAACGGTGCGAAGACATACCATATCGAAGGGCCGGACGAGCTTGAACCGCAGTGGTTTTCGGGTGTGAAAATCGCGGGCTTGATGTCCGGTGCATCGACGCCCGGGTGGCTGGTCGATGAAGTCGCGGAACGTATGGAGGCCCTCAGTCGAGCGAGCTGAACGCGCGTTGCTCGAGCGCTTCGAGCGCGCGTTGGAAGAAACGGTTTCAGTGCTGCTGGTTCCGATGCGTGGCTCGCCGATAGGCGACCAGGTTCGTTGGCATTTCGGCATCGGGACGGGTGGCGGCGGACCGCGTCGCGGTAAGCGGCTACGTCCGCGTCTGCTATTCAACGCGGCGTTTGAAGAGAACGGCACCTTCGAGCAGGCTGTCGACGCCGCCGTCGCGATCGAATGCTTGCACAATTACTCGCTGGTTCACGACGATATTGAAGATGGAGATAAATTACGGCACGGCAGCGAGACGGTATGGGCACGTTACGGCGTCGCGCACGGCGTGAACGCCGGCGACTCGATGTGCGCCGTTTCGTATCTTGCGCTGTTGCGTAACACCGCGACGCTGCCGCCGAAACGCATCGTTGGAATGATGCAGGTCCTGCACGAAGCAAATCTTGGAATGTGCGCGGGTCAGGGTTACGACATCGAATTCGAAACGGCAGCGAACGTGACGATGGAACAATACCTGGCAATGATCGACGGCAAGACGGCCGCACTCTTCGGCGCGTCCTGCGAGCTTGGCGCTCGCGCCACCGGAGCCGCCGACGACCGCGGTTCCGCCTACGGGGAGCTGGGGCGCTGCTACGGCCGCGCCTTCCAAATTCGGGACGACGTCTTAGGAACTTGGGGCTCACCCGAAGAGACCGGCAAGCCGAGCGGAAGCGACATCGCGCGCCGCAAATGGAGCTTCCCTGTCGTGTGGGCGCTTTCACGCGAACCGTCGCCGGCACGTGACGTCATTATGCGACGCTACGCGCTTTCGACGCCGATGGAAGCGGCCGACGTGCGCGCAATCGTCGAAGCGCTGGATGTGCTCGGCGCGCGGCGCGCCGCCGACGAGGCGGTCGACGGACAACTGCGCGATGCGGAGAGCGTCGCAGAACGCTATCAGATCGACAGGGGCATGACGGTTCGCAACTTGTTCACGAGCAGCGCCAGAAGAGTCGCTTGAGGGCAACAGCGGTCCAACACGAGGAAGGACGAGTCAACGCATCGACCGTCTTGGCGGGTATTCTGCTGGGCGGCCTGGTTCTGCGTTTGTTCTTCATCGGTGCGGAGGGCTATCGCACCGACGTCAGCTCGTTTATGTCGTGGGCGCTGACGGCTGCGCAGAATCCGCTCAGCGAGTTTTATGCGAAGGCCGGTTTCGCCGATTATCCGCCCGGCTATCTCTTCGTTCTCTGGATCGTCGGACATCTGTATCTCGCAATACCGCACGCCGCAGGCGACTACAGCATTCTGCGCTTTCTCGTAAAACTACCGGCGTGTCTCGCCGACGTCGTCAACGCGGGTCTCATCTTCCTCATCGTGCGCCGCTTTGCATCGCCGGCTTGGGCGAATTTCGGGGCCGCGCTCTATGCGTTCAATCCCGCGACGATTTATGTTTCCGCGTACTGGGGCCAAGTCGACGCGGTACCGGCCGCATTCATGTTGGGCGCCGTCGCACTGCTTCTCTACGCGCCGGAACGCGCAGCCCCACAAGCGCGACTGTTGACGATCGGTGCGTGGCTCGCGATCTCGTACGCGATCTTGATCAAACCGCCGTCGGTGATGGTGGCGCTCCTGATGTTGGTGTGGGCATTCGTAAGACGACGCGAAATCGACGCGGCGCTCGGAATCGCATGCGGCTTCGTGCTTGGCTACGTCGTCGCATTCGTCTTTCATCCGAGCGTCGTCGGCGCAATCCCATGGCTTTGGGAGCGCTACGCCTATGGCAGCGCGGTCTATCCGTACAATTCGGTCAACGCATTCAATTTGCACAGCCTTTTCCGCCCGTTTTGGCAGCCCGACACGACGCCGGTGATGTTCGGTCCGCTCGCGATCGGTCCGATGTGGCTGTGGGGGATCCTGCTCGTCGCAGCGGCTGCAGTGCTCGTCGTTGCTCGCTACCTCCAGCGCCGCGACGATGCCGGCTTCATCGAAGCGGCGATGCTGCTC